>NZ_AEJC01000062.1 GCF_000317595.1 Streptomyces ipomoeae 91-03
GCCCTTCGTCATACGTACGCCGCTGATGCGCGAGACGCGTACGCCGTTAATGCGCGAGGCGGGCGCCCCTGCCCGCGCTAGCCTGGAGTGTCAGACTCCAGCCGGACCAGCCGGGTCGGTCACTCACTCATTCACTCACTTAAGGGGCGCAAGGATCCCGTGCGCATCGCCAGATTCTCCATCGACGGGAACGTCGCCTTCGGCGCGGTCGAGGGCGACAAGCCGGACGAGCTCGTGCTCGACATCATCAAGGGCATTCCGTTCGCGGACTTCGAGCTCTCCGGTACGAAGGTCCCGCTGGCCCCTCTCGACTCGAAAACAAGGGTCAGGCTGCTGCCGCCGGTGCTCCCCAACAAGGTCGTGGCCTTCGGCCGCAACTACGCCGAGCACGCCCGCGAGCTCGGCAACGAGGTCCCCGACGCCCCCTTCGCCTTCTTCAAGCCCGCCACCTCGGTGATCGGCCCCGGCGACGAGATCCAGTACCCGACCTTCTCCGAGGACCTCCACCACGAGGCCGAGCTGGCCGTGGTCATCGGCCGCATGTGCCGCGAGGTCCCGCGCGAACGCGTCAAGGACGTGATCTTCGGCTACACCTGCGCCAACGACATCACCGCCCGTGACGTCCAGAAGCGCGAGAAGCAGTGGGCCCGGGCCAAGGGCTTCGACACCTCCTGCCCCCTCGGCCCCTGGGTGGAGACCGACCTCGACCCGAGCGACCTGACCATCCAGCTCACCGTCAACGGCCAGCAGCGTCAGCTCGGCCGTACGAGCGAGATGATCCACTCGATCGAGGATCTGATCGTCAACATCACCGAGGCCATGACCCTGCTCCCGGGCGACGTCATCCTCACGGGCACCCCGGCAGGGGTCGGCCCCCTCACCGTCGGCGACGAGGTCGCCGTCACCATCGAAGGCATCGGCACTCTCACCAACAAGGTGATCAAGCGTGGCTAACGGCTCCGTCCGCGTACGTTTCTGTCCGTCCCCGACCGGCAACCCCCATGTGGGCCTGGTCCGCACGGCCCTGTTCAACTGGGCGTTCGCCCGCCACACCGGCGGCACGTTCGTCTTCCGCATCGAGGACACCGACGCGGCCCGTGACTCCGAGGAGTCCTACGAGCAGCTCCTGGACTCGCTGCGCTGGCTGGGCTTCACCTGGGACGAGGGCCCCGAGGTCGGCGGCCCGCACGCGCCGTACCGCCAGTCGCAGCGGATGGACATCTACAAGGAGGTCGCCCAGAAGCTCCTGGACGCCGGCCACGCGTACCACTGCTACTGCACCGCCTCGGAGCTGGAGGAGCGCCGCGAGGCCGCCCGCGCCGCCGGCCGGCCCTCCGGCTACGACGGCAAGTGCCGCGAGGTCACGCCCGAGCAGAAGGCCCAGTACGAGGCCGAGGGCCGTGAGTCGATCGTCCGCTTCCGGATGCCCGACGAGACGATCACTTTCACGGACCTGGTCCGCGGCGAGCTGACCTTCACCCCGGAGAACGTGCCGGACTACGGCATCGTCCGCGCGAACGGCGCCCCGCTCTACACGCTCGTCAACCCGGTCGACGACGCCCTGATGGAGATCACCCACGTCCTGCGCGGCGAGGACCTGCTCTCCTCGACGCCCCGTCAGATCGCCCTCTACAAGGCGCTGATCGAGCTGGGCGTCGCCAAGGAGATCCCGTCCTTCGGCCACCTGCCGTATGTGATGGGCGAGGGCAACAAGAAGCTCTCCAAGCGCGACCCGCAGTCGAGCCTGAACCTCTACCGGGAGCGCGGCTTCCTGCCCGAGGGCCTGCTCAACTACCTCTCCCTGCTCGGCTGGTCGCTCTCGGCGGACAAGGACATCTTCACGATCGAGGAGATGGTCGCCGCCTTCGACATCGCCGACGTGAACCCCAATCCGGCCCGCTTCGACCTGAAGAAGTGCGAGGCGATCAACGCCGACCACATCCGCATGCTGGGTGTGAAGGAGTTCACCGAGCGCTGCGAGCCCTGGCTGAAGGCCCCCTTCGCCCCCTGGGCGCCGGAGGACTTCGACGAGGCCAAGTGGCAGGCCATCGCCCCGCACGCCCAGACCCGTCTGAAGGTCCTGTCGGAGATCACCGACAACGTCGACTTCCTGTTCCTGCCGGAGCCGGTCGAGGACGAGGCGAGCTGGACCAAGGCCATGAAGGAGGGCAGCGACGCTCTGCTGAGGACCGCTCGCGAGAAGCTGGAGTCGGCCGACTGGACCTCCGCGGAGTCGCTGAAGGAGGCCGTCCTGGCCGCCGGCGAGGTCCACGGCCTCAAGCTCGGCAAGGCCCAGGCCCCCGTCCGCGTGGCCGTCACCGGCCGCACCGTCGGCCTCCCCCTCTTCGAGTCCTTGGAGATCCTGGGCAAGGAGAAGACGCTGGCGAGGATCGACGCGACGCTGGCCAAGCTGGCGGCGTAACGCACACACGCGGATG
>NZ_AEJC01000063.1 GCF_000317595.1 Streptomyces ipomoeae 91-03
CGCCTTCGCGTACGAGAGTGCCCGTCAGCCGTTGAAGGGGCACTTCTTGATGATGAAGAACGCCTTCCCGGTGTCCACGCCGAGAACCGCCTGGTTACCGGGGCGCGAGCTGCCTACGACGAGGGCCGCGCCCTTGAACTGAGTGGTCTTGGAGCGCCACAGGACCCGGCCACCGGAGTACTGGTAGAAGCGCACGTCGCCGTTCTTGGCGACCTGCACATACGACGACGGACCCTTGATGTGCCCCTTGGCCTTGTAGACCGTGCAGCTCTTCTTCTTGTAGTGCATGGTGAGGTCGTAGTACTTGCCGACGCAGAACGAGGCTTTCCTCGACGCGGGACCTTCGCTGATGCACTGTCCCGCCTTCAGCTTGCTTCCGTTGGGCAAGCGGTTCTTGGCCGCCGCGTTGGCGGAGCCGGCCTGGGTCAGGGCGACCGAGGCCGCGATCGCGCAGACGGCCGCGACACGGGTGGCTCGGGAACCGATGGTGAGGATACGCGCCATGGTGCAGTCCTCTCAGGAGACGGAGCGGAGGAGTCCCGCCGCTCTGGACCACGCACGTCGTGCTTCATGTGGAAGCCGTGCTCGGTGAGGCGTGCGGCAACCCTAGGGGTGCGCCCCGGCGCGCGACATCGTCCCTTGGGGCAGTGTCCCAAAGGGCAGCAGGGCCTCCGCCCGGGCGTCGCCACCGCCGTTCGCGGCACGAAAGAACCCGGCGGGCCCCGTCCGCACACCGGGTCCCGCCGGGTTCGCCGCTGCCGTCCGGGGGACGGCGGACGGCGGACGGTTACAGCCGCTGGATGATCGTGCCGGTGGCCAGCCCTCCCCCGGCGCACATCGTCACCAAGGCGAACTCCTTGTCCGTGCGCTCCAGCTCGTGCAGGGCGGTCGTGATGAGCCGCGCCCCCGTCGCCCCCACCGGATGCCCGAGCGCGATGGCCCCGCCGTTCACGTTCACCTTCTCCAGGCCCTGGTCGAAGACCTGCGCCCAGCTCAGCACCACGGACGCGAACGCCTCGTTGATCTCGACCAGGTCGATGTCCTTCAGCGACATCCCGGCCTTCCCCAGCACCGCCTTGGTCGCGTCGATCGGCCCGTCGAGGTGGAAGTGCGGGTCGGCGCCGACCAGGGCCTGGGCGACGATCCGCGCCCGGGGCCGCAGCTTCAGCGCCCGCGCCATCCGCTTCGACGCCCACATGATGGCCGCGGCGCCGTCGCTGATCTGGGAGGAGTTGCCCGCCGTGTGGACGGCCGTGGGCATGATGGGCTTCAGTCGGGCCAGCGCCTCCATGGAGGTGTCGCGCAGCCCCTCGTCCCGGTCGACCAGCCGCCACATGCCCTGCCCGGCCCCCTGCTCCTCCTCCGTCGTCGGCACCTGGACCGCGAACGTCTCCTTCTTGAACCGCTCCTCGGCCCACGCCACGGCGGCCCGCTCCTGCGAGACGAGCCCCAGCGAGTCGACGTTCTCGCGCGTCAGCCCCCGGTGCCGGGCGATCCGCTCGGCCGCCTCGAACTGGTTGGGCAGATCGACGTTCCACTCGTCCGGGAACGGCTTCCCCGGCCCGTGCTTGGACCCCGACCCCAGCGGCACTCGCGACATCGCCTCGACCCCGCACGAGATACCGACGTCGATCACGCCCGCCGCGACCATGTTGGCCACCATGTGCGACGCCTGCTGCGAGGAACCGCACTGGCAGTCCACCGTCGTCGCGGCCGTCTCGTACGGCAGCCCCATGGTGAGCCAGGCGGTGCGGGCGGGGTTCATGGACTGTTCGCCGGCGTGGGTGACCGTACCGCCGACGATCTGTTCGACGCAGTCGGCGGGGATGCCGGTGCGGCCCAGCAGCTCCCGGTAGGTCTCGCCCAGGAGATAGGCGGGGTGGAGGTTGGCGAGCGCGCCGCCGCGCTTGCCGATGGGGGTGCGTACGGCTTCGACGATCACGGGTTCCGCGGCCATGGGGGATCGGTCCTCTCGACGGTTACCCGCGCGGCGCGGGGCGTCCCGGCCCGGCCCGCCACGCAGAACTAGTACGCGTTCTAGTTCTCTTCAGCAGTCTGCTGAGCGTGACTCCGCGACCGCAAGGGGCGCGCGGCAACTGAAAGGCCCGTACCCCTTGCCAGTTGTAGAACCCGTTACTACGGTCACCGCAATTCCAAAAGCTGATGCTCCGTCAGGAGTTGCCGATGCCCTGTCCAGCGCTGCCCGACGGGTTCGACTTCACCGATCCCGATCTGCTGCACCACCGTGTCCCTCTCCCGGAGTTCGCCGAACTGCGCCGCACGGAACCGGTCCACTGGGTCCCGCAGGCACCCGGCATCGCGGGCTTCGAGGACGAGGGCTACTGGGCCGTCACCCGGCACGCGGACGTCAAGTACGTCTCCACGCACCCCGAGTTGTTCTCCTCGTATCTGAACACCGCGATCATCCGCTTCAACGAGCACATCGAGCGCGACGCCATCGACGCCCAGCGGCTGATCCTGCTCAACATGGATCCGCCGGAGCACACCCGGGTCCGGGGAATCGTGCAGCGGGTGTTCACGCCCCGGGCCATCCGCGCCCTGGAGGACAACCTCCGCGACCGCGCCGTCGCCATCGCCCGGGAGGCCATCGCCCACCCCGGCCCCTTCGACTTCGTCACCAAGGTCGCCTGCGAGCTTCCGCTGCAGGCCATAGCGGAGCTGATCGGCATCCCGCAGGAGGACCGCATCAGGATCTTCGAGTGGTCCAACCGGATGATCTCGTACGACGACCCGGAGTACGCCATCACCGAGGAGGTCGGCCAGCAGTCGGCGATGGAACTCATCGCGTACGCCATGAACATGGCCGCCGACCGCAAGCAGTGCCCGGCGAAGGACATCGTCACCACGCTGGTGGCCGCCGAGGACGAGGGCAACCTGGCCTCGGACGAGTTCGGCTTCTTCGTGCTGATGCTGGCGGTCGCCGGCAACGAGACGACCCGCAACGCCATCACCCACGGCATGCACGCCTTCCTCACCCACCCCGACCAGTGGGACCTCTACAGGCGCGAGCGTCCCGCGACGACCGCCGAGGAGATCGTCCGCTGGGCCGCCCCGGTCAACTCCTTCCAGCGCACCGCCGCCCAGGACACCGAACTCGGCGGCAAGCTGATCAAGAAGGGCGACCGCGTCGGCATCTTCTACGCCTCCGCCAACCACGACCCCGAGGTCTTCACCGACCCCGACACCTTCGACATCACCCGCGACCCCAACCCCCACCTCGGCTTCGGCGGCGGAGGCCCGCACTTCTGCCTGGGCAAGTCGCTGGCCGTCCTCGAGATCAACCTCATCTTCAACGCGATCGCCGACGCCATGCCGGGCCTACGGCTGGCCGGCGACCCCCGCCGGTTGCGCTCCGCTTGGATCAACGGGGTGAAGGAGCTGCAGGTCAGCGCGGGGTGACTGCGTCCGGCCACACGGTACGACTGCGGCCCGCTGAACTCGGGCCGACGGCTTCCCGGCGCCGTCGGCCCGTTCGCGGGGGCCGGGGCGTTCCTTCCTACGCCGCGCCCCGGTCTCCGTCGTCTCCGTCTTCACCGCCGCTTCGCCGCATGGCCGGTGCGAGGCTGCCGGTCGGTTGTGGTTGCTCGCGCCCGCGCGGCGGAGCCGCATCATGTCCCGCCTCGCGCCCCTGACGGGGCGCGGTGGTCCTCGGGCCCGTCAGGACGTACGTCAACGCGAAGCCCGCGCCGACCACCGCTGCGCCGCCCGCGGCGTCCAGGATCCAGTGGTTGCCCGTTGCCACGATCGCGGCGACCGTGAAGGTGGGGTGGAGCAGGCCGAGGGCCTTCATCCACCATCTGGGGGCGATGATCGCGATGGTCAGGCCGCACCACAGGGACCAGCCGAAGTGGAGGGACGGCATCGCCGCGTACTGGTTGGTGAGTTCCGTGAGCTTGCCGTAGTCCGGCTTGGAGAAGTCCTGGACGCCGTGGATGGTGTCGATGATGCCGAGGCCGGGCGTCAGGCGCGGGGGCGCCAGCGGGTAGAAGAAGAAGCCGATCAGCGCGAGCACGGTGGTGAAGCCGATGGCCGTGCGCGCCCAGCGGTAGTCGGCGGGGCGACGCCAGTAGAGGATGCCGAGGACGGTCAGCGGGACGACGAAGTGGAACGACGTGTAGTAGAAGTCGAAGAAACTCCGCAGCCAGTCGATCTCGACCACCGTGTGGTTGACCCAGTGCTCGATGTCGAGGAACAGGGCCTTCTCGACGGCGAGGATCTGCGAGGCGTGCTCCTCGGCGGCGGCCCGGCTGCCGGTGGCCTCCAGGCGGGTGCGCTGGTAGGCGGCGTACGTGACGCGGATCAGCAGCAGTTCGAGGAGCAGGTTCGGGCGGGTGGCCACCCGGCGCAGCAGCGGGGCCCAGCTGAAGCGGGTCTCCACCTTCGGGGCGTACTCGGTGGGGATCGGCTTGCGGTAGTACTCGGAGGTGCGGGACAGGAACGGCACGACGAGGGCGGCGGCGAGCGCGGCCAGCAGGACGACGTTGTCACGCAGCGGGTGCAGGGCGCCCATGTTCGGCACCATCATCTTCGCGGGCAGCGTCATCACCAGGACGACGGCGACCGGCCACACGTACCGCGACGAGGCCTTCTTGCCGACCCGGCCGACGACCGCGAGCAGCACCCACAGCAACTGGTGCTTCCAGGAGGTGGGCGATACGGCGACCACGACACAGCCGGTGACGGCGACGGCGAGCAGCAGCTGTCCGTCGCGGGCGTAGCCGATGGCGCGCCGCAGGCCGAAGACGGCGACGGCGGCGGCGAGCGCGAAGAAGACCACGATCTCCAGCGGGCCCTCCAGTCCGAGCCGGAGCAGCGCGCCGTGGAGTGACTGGTTGGCGAGGTCGTCGGCCCGGCCGCCGAGCCCGACGCCGGCCAGGTGGTGCACCCAGTAGGTGAACGAGTCGCCGGGCATCGCGGCCCAGGCGAGCGCGGTCGCCCCGGCGAAGGTGATGCCGGTGGTCGCGGCGGCCTGGCGGCGCCCGGTGAACCACAGCAGCGGTACGAACAGCAGTACGGTCGGCTGGAGTGCCGCGGCGAGCCCGATACAGACCCCGCTCCAGCGCTCACCCCGGACCGCGAAGCAGCCCGCCAGGACGAGCAGCACCGGGATGATGCTGGTCTGGCCCAGGTAGAGCGTGTTGCGCACCGGCAGCGACAGCATCAGCAGGGTGACCGCCACGGGCGCGGCGAGGAGTGTCGAACGTCTGGTCACCGGCTGTGGCAGGGCGCGCGCGGCGACCAGGCCCAGGGCGACGACCAGCAGGAGGGTGCCGAAGGTCCAGCCCCAGCCGAGCGCCTGTTCGGCCATTCGGGTGAGGGGCTTGAGGACCAGGCCGCCGAACGGGGTGCCGGTGAACCGCGTCGAGTCGTACAGCGAGCCCTTCACATGCAGGACGCCGCTCGGCCCGACCCAGGTCTCCAGATCCGTCAGCCGCTCACCTCTGGGCGTGTTCAGCACGACCGCGATCTGCCGTACCGCCAGGACCCCGGCGACAAGCCACAGCATGGCCCGAACCGCGCCCAGCCGCGCTGCCGCCGGGCCCGTGCTCGCGGCACCGCCCGGTCTGCTCTGCTCCGCGTTCGTCGCCACGCCCTGTCGTCCTCCCGCCCCGTTGACGTCCCATGGAGAAGGCTCGCACCACCCTCGATGTGAGACGCGGGCAACCCCCTCTTCACCTGAGGGACGCCCTTGTTTTGTCCGGATGACGATAGTGCGCGGACGGTTGCCCGCCACCTCAAGGCACGACGCGGATCACAGATGCACATCACCGGTACCGCTGTGACAGCCCACGGACAAACACCTGGGAGCATGGCCGGGCTATGTATGCACGGCACGGGGAGCACGGGGGATGAACGGTTTCATGCGGGGGCGCACACATCCGGCGGAATGGGCGCACACCGGGCGCGGGCGGTTGCTGGTGGTCGTCCTGGCGCTGCTGGGGTTCCAGCTGGCGTCGCTCATGGCACCGGCGTACGCCTGCGGCTGCGGCGCGATGGTGCCGGACGCCCAGCGGAACGTCTACGTGAACCGTGAGACCTCCGTCGTCCGCTGGGACGGCCGCGAGGAGCAGATCGTGATGCGTCTGACGGTCGCCGGGGACGCCCGCACGGCCGCCTGGATCATGCCGGTGCCGAACCGGGCCACCGTGGAACTCGACGACAGCGCCCTCTTCGACCAGCTCACCGAGGAGACGGCCCCCGAGTACCGGACCCGGGAGTACTTCTGGCCGCGCTCGGGCGACTGGCCGTTCGACGAACTGACGGGCGACGGCGCGGGGGCCGCGCCCGGCGACGGCTCGGTGGGCGTCGTGGGCCGCGAACGGCTCGGCCCGTTCGACGTGGCCCGGCTGACCGCGACCGACTCCGGCGCCCTCGGCGACTGGCTCGACGACAACGGCTTCGAGCTCCCCGACCGTCTGGACGCCGCGCTGGAGCCGTACGTCCAGCAGAAGTGGGAGTACGTGGCGATCCGGCTGGCCCCGGAGGACTCCGCCGGGGACGCTCCGCTCGCCGGTGCGCTGGACCCGCTGCACCTCACCTTCGCCAGCGAGGAGCCGGTGTACCCGATGCGGCTGTCCCGCCTCGCGACGACCCCGCAGGCCCTCGACCTGTACGTTCTCGCCGCGCACCGTATGGAGCCCACCTCGGCGATCGGCGGGGACGAGCCGGAGGTGACGTTCGCCGGGCGGGTCCTCGCGGTCACCGGCCCGCTGGGTGAGCTCTCCGGGGGCCGCACGGACTACCTCACCGCGTTCGAGCAGAACTTCCCGCAGCCGGAGCGGATCTCCGGCGACCACACGCTGCGACGGGCGGCGACCGACGAACCCTATCGAAAGGTCATCTACGTGGACGAGATGTGGACCGTGGGCGGCATCCCCGGCTGGCTGCTCTCCTTCGGCATCGGCATGGGCGTACTGGCCGTCAAGGCGGTGGCGGTCGCGATCGTGCTCCGCCGGAACGCGAAGCGCCAGCTGCCGCCGGCATCGCCGCCGGGTGCCGCCTTCCCGCCGCCGGGAGCACCCGGGATGCCTGGGCCGTACCCACCGGGGACGCCCGGGGCGCCGGGGGCCTACCCGCCGGGGGCCGCTGTGCCGCCGGGGGCCCACTGGCCTGCCGCGCCCGCCTCGCCCATGCCGCCGGTCGCGACCCCGCCGACCGCGCCCGGCGCGGTGACGGACGGGAAGCCCGGCCAGAGCCCGACCGACTGAGACTCGCGGCTCGGCGAGCGCGAAAATCCCTGACAGGGGGCCAGGCCTGCGCCTATATTCGTTAGCGCAACTAGTTAGCTGACCTAACTAGAAATACGAACGGCGCAGGAGGCAAAGCTTTCATGAGTGACTCGCAGGCCTGGGACGACGTCGACGACTACTTCATCACCCAGCTCTCCCCGAACGACGAGTCCCTGGCGGCCGCGCTGCGCGACAGCGACGCGGCTGAGCTCCCGCAGGTCAATGTCGCGGCCAACCAGGGCAAGTTCCTCCAGCTCCTGGCTCAGATCCAGGGCGCCCGCCGCATCCTGGAGATCGGCACCCTCGGCGGCTACAGCACCATCTGGCTGGCCCGCGCGCTGCCCGCCGACGGCCAACTGATCTCCCTGGAGTACAGTCCCAAGCACGCCGAGGTCGCCTGCCGCAACATCGCGCGCGCCGGTCTCGACTCGCTCGTCGAGGTACGGGTGGGCCCGGCCCTGGAGTCGCTGCCCAGGCTCGCCGACGAGAACCCCGGCCCCTTCGACCTGGTCTTCATCGACGCCGACAAGGCCAACAACCCGCACTACGTGGAGTGGGCCCTCAAGCTCACCCGCGCCGGCAGTGTCATCGTCGTCGACAACGTCGTACGCGGCGGCCGGGTCGCCAACGCCGACTCCACCCAGCCGGACGTGCGCGGCACCCGTGCCGCCATCGAACTCATCGGCTCGCACCCCAAGCTGACCGGCACGGCGATCCAGACGGTGGGCAGCAAGGGGTACGACGGCTTCGCACTGGCGCGGGTGCTGGACTGAGGCCATCGAGCAAGGCCGGTCATCAGGGGGCGACGGTCACGGACTCGATCTTCATGTACGCGTACACGCCGGCCTGGCTCGGTGACTCCGAGACCCGGGGCTCCGCCCCGCCCTCCGGCGAAGCGGAGCCCTGCCCGGACGGTCCGCCCGGCATGACGGCGACCACCGTCAGGGCTCGTGGAAGAAGCCCACGTTGATGCTGCGCGGGGCCGTGCGGTCGACTATGACGAGTTCGCCGGAGCTGTTGGCCGGGAGTTTGGCCGTGCCGCCGTACGGGAGGGGCTGGGGCTGCTGACCGAAGAGGGTCAGACGGACCTCGGAGGACGGTTCGGCGTGCGTGCCGCGCAGCCAGGTGACCTGCCAGGTGCCCTCGGGTCCGCACAGGAACTCCAGATGCACCCGTGACACGAACAGCCAGTCGTCCGGGGTCACGAGGCGGCACACCGCCCGGTCCCGGCCCACCCGGAGCATGGCGCCCGGCTCGCTGGGCGCGTCGGCCATCTGCATTCCGGCCGTCGCCCCGGCGTCCGCCTCGGACACCGAGGCCATGGTGAGTTCGAGCACGTGCCGCTCCTTAGGGATCCTCAGGGGTCAACGCACCAATTGTCGCTGCGCACGGCGCGCTCGGCGCACCGCCGCCGCATGATAATTCCCCAGCTCGTCCGGTTGTGCGGCCTCCGGCACAATGGACGTATGACCGAGCGAAAGCCACCTGGTGTCAGCTTCGAGTCCTTCGTCGACAAACAGATCCGCGACGCGCAGGCGCGCGGCGACTTCAGTGCCCTTCCCGGCGCCGGCCGGCCCTTCCAGGACGACGACACGACGTACGACGAACTGTGGTGGGTCAAGCGGAAGATGGCCCGCGAGGGGTTGTCGGTGCTGCCGCCGACCCTCGCGTTGCGCAAGGAGGCGGAGGACGCCTTGGCGGCAGCCGCCGAGGCCCCTTCCGAACGCGCCGTCCGCAAGATCATCACCGAGATCAACGCCAAGATCCTCGACATGATGCTCAAGCCGCCGCCGGGGCCGCCGCTGGGTTTGAAGCGGTACGACGTGGAAGCGGTGGTGAGGGAGTGGCGCGAGAAGCGTGGGCCGGGCGCCCAGTAGCTCGGGAGTACGTCGTGAGCCGGGGCGCCCAATAGCTCGGGAGTACGCGTTGCAGGGCGACCGCGGGTTGTGTGTGGCTGATCGCGCAGTTCCCCGCGCCCCTGACCCGCGTCCCTGAAGGGGCGCGACGTACGACG
>NZ_AEJC01000064.1 GCF_000317595.1 Streptomyces ipomoeae 91-03
CTCTGCCGCACTCTGCCGCCGACGGGTCAAGGAATCTCAAAGGAGAGTCGACGATGCCCCAGGCTTCCCCCGCGTCCTCAGTCGCAGCCGCCCCCGCGGCTCTGCCGTCACGACTGCACCACAACGCCTATGTCACCCGCGACCAGGAGGCGACCCGGGCCTTCTACGAGGACCTCATCGGCCTGCCCCTCGTCGCCACCTGGAAGGAGTCCGACGAGCTCTTCGGCGCGGTACGCACGTACTGCCACACCTTCTACGGCCTCGGCGACGGCAGCGCCCTCGCCTTCTTCCAGTTCGCCGACCCCGAGGACCAGAAGCAGTTCGGCCCCGAGATGCCGCACTCACCGTTCCAGCACATCGCGCTCAAGGTCACCGAGGAGGTGCAGAACGCGATCGCCGAACGGCTGGAGAAGGCCGGCTGGCGGCCCGACGAGACCTATGTTCTGGAGCACGGCTACTGCCGCTCCCTCTACACCAGCGACCCCAACGGCCTGCTCCTCGAATTCACCCTGGACGCGCCCGGCATCCAGGAGAGCGACGCCGAACGCCGGCGCACCGCCCACGCCGACCTCGCCTCCTGGCTCGCCGGCGACCACACCAGCAACAACACCTACCGCTGACCGGCCTCGGGCCTCAGGACGACGTGCCCGGGAAAACTTGCGGCTCTGCAACCGGTCAAAGGTGGGGGTTCTCAGCCGAGAGTCCAGTCGACGCTGTCGGTGTACGTGGAGCCGTTGATGGTCGCGGTGACGGTCACGGTGTTCTGCCCCGGCTTCAGGGTGACGTTGGTCCACCTGAAGATGTGGTCGCTGCTGCTCAGGGTTCCCAGGGAGGTGCCGTTGAGGGTGGCGGTGACCTGACTTGCGTTGGAGTAGACCTTCAGTTCGGTGGTGGCGTCGGTTCGCTGGGTCCAGCGGCGGCTGGTGATGTAGAGGGTGGGAGTGGTCGCCCAGTTGGCCTTGTACCAGTAGAAGGCGTCCTTGCGGATCTGCCGGTCGCGGGTGACCAGGCCCTTGTCGTTGATTCCGGGCTGGCTCCCTTCGCCTCGGCCGTCGGAGGCGAAGTCGAACATGGCCCAGACGAACGTGCCCCAGATGTACGGACGGGCGGCGAGCTGCTTCCAGGCCGCTTCGTGGAACAGCGACTGGTACTCCTCGGGGTGCCAGGAGCCACCCGGTGCGGGCTTCGGCGGGTTGAGGGCGTGCTGGGTGGTGTTGGCGCCGGCGCCGTATTCCGAGATGGCGATCTTGCGGGTCGGGGAGGTGGTGTGCAGGTTGTCGGCCCAGGCACCGAGCTCACCGTCCTTGGAGCCGTAGTACCAGCCGAGGTACTTGTTGAAGCCCGTTGTCCGCGTGTGCAGCCCCGCCTGCGCGTTGTCGGGGTCCTCGCTGCGCACGGCGTAGGTGGAGAGCCGGTCGGGGTCCTCGGACGCGACGATGTCGGCCAGTGACTGGAGCAGCGTGTTCGTGGCGGTGCCGTTGTAGTCGGTCTGCTCGTTGCCGATGCCCCAGAAGACGATCGACGGGTGGTTGTAGTTCTGCCGGATCAGCTCACGCATCTGGTTCTGGGTGTTGGCGGTGAAGGCGGCCGAGTCGGTGACGGAGTTGACCAGTGGGATCTCCGCCCACACGATCAGCCCGTGTTCGTCGGCGAGGTTGTAGTCCTTCTGGTCGTGCTGGTAGTGCGCCATCCGGATGGTGTTGGCTCCGAGCTCCCGGATGAGGTCGAAGTCCTGTGTGTGGTCGGCGTCGGATATCGCCCAGCCCTTGACGGCCCGCTCCTGGTGCAGGTTGACGCCGTGCAGGTGGAGGTGGCTGCCGTTGAGCTGGAAGCCGGTGTCGGCGTCGACGGCGATGGAGCGAAGGCCAAGGCGTTCGGTCACCACATCCGCGATCCTGTCCGCCCCCGCGGTGACGTCGTGGATCTCGACGCTGGCGTTGTACAGGTACGGATCTGCCGGGCCGTTCCACAGGCGTGGGCTGTTGACAGTGACGGTCTGACTGATGTCCGCGCCGGTGGCCGCGGCAAGGGAGCGCGCGGTGGTGCTGGTGTCCGCGACGACGTTCCCGCTGCTGTCGGCGATGACGGTGCGGACCACCACCGACCTGGCGGTGCTGTTGTCGTTCCACAGCTTCGTGGTCACGGTCACCGTGGCCGACGCCGTGGTCACATTGCTCTGCCGCAGGTAGACGCCGGGACCCGCGTAGTCCGTCATCCGCACATGAAGGTTGTCGATGGCCCACAGGCTCACATTGCGGTAGATGCCGCCCTCGAAGGTGTAGTCGGCGCTCACCGGCGCGATGCCGGTGTCGCGGGCGTTGGTCACCTTCACCGCGATCACGTTGTCCCCACCCGGGACGAGCACACCGGTGACGTCGAACCTGAACCGGGCGTATCCGCCTTTGTGCTGCCCGAGATAGGTGCCGTTGACCCAGACGTCGGCGACCTGGTTGACCCCGGCGAACTGCAGGTACAGCCTCTTGCCGGCCATGGTGGACGGCACGGTGTAATGGCGGCGGTACCAGCCCACTCCGCGGTAGTAGTTGTTGCCGCCGTCGGCACCGTCGACGGCGTTCCAGGTGTGGGGCGTGTTGACCGATGTCCATCCGGAGTCATCGAACCCGGGCGCCTGCGCACCTGTGACGTCTTGTCTGATGAATCGCCACCCATCGTTGATGTGTGTCCAGACACGCGGATTCGGCGCCGTGTACGTCGTGGCAGCGGACGCGGCACCGGCCTTCGGAATCCCAGCCAACGAGGCCAGCACTCCCCCGGCTGTCCCGCTCAGCACCTGTCGGCGTGTAGGGAAACCTGTCATTTCTGAACTCACTTCCTCAGAGGCGAAGTAGAAGGTCTTGGTGTGCGCCGGCCTGCCTGGGGCGGGCTCGGCGGGAGCCAGGGCAACGGCTATGGCGGGACGCGGGGCCGGCCGGCGCGAGATGCGCTACATGGGGGCACCCCTGGAGCGCTGAATCGATAACCGGGGATGGCCGGGCTCGTCGGCTTGGTCGGCGAGCCCGGCCGGCGGGATGCCGGTCATCCCGGCTTCTGTCGGGTCAGTTGATACGGACGATCTTCCAGAGCTGGTCGTCGACGTTGAGGCTGTTCCACTGAATGACGGGCGCGCCGTCGGCGGTGGAGGACTGCCCGATGCCGACCACGAGGGTGCTGTTCACGTTCCGGAGCCGGTAGTAGCCGTTGCCCGCGTCGGTGAGGGTCCACTTCTGGGAGTCGGCGCTGGAGGCGGTGTTCTGGACGACGGCCGCGCCCGCCGTGCCGGAGGAGTCGCGGATGTCCAGGTTGAGGTTGCTGTTGACGCTCTTGATGGTCCAGGCTCCGCCGCCGGCGGACTGGAAGGTGAACAGCTGGCACGTGCAGGCGGAGTTGCGCCACTGGTCCGCCGCCGTGCCGGTGGCGGTGGAGGCGGCGGGGATGTCGAGGTACTTGCCGCTGTTCTTGTTGACGAGGACGTACTGACCGGTGCCGAGGGGCGGCAGCGCGGTCTGGTCGAGGTTCCACCGCTGGCAGGCGCAGCCGGTGCCGCTCCACTGCACGGCGGTGGTGCCGGCGGTGGTGGAGGCGCTGGGGATCTCCAGGTACTTGCCGGTGACGCGGTTGGTGACGGTGTAGCCGCCGGCGGGATGCGGGGCGACGGCCCACTCGTGGTCCAGGGTGCCGTTGTCGTCCCACTGCAGGATCCTGGCGCCGTCGGCGGGGGACTGGTTCTCCACGCCCAGGACCTTGCCGCTCGCCACGTTGAAGATCTTGAAGTAGCCGGAGGGCTGTCGCTCGAAGCGCCACTGCTGGTCGGTGGCGTTGTCGGCGTTCTGCTGAGTGGCGTAGGCGCCGTTGCCGGTGGAACCGCCCGCGATGGTCAGCCTCAGACCACTGTTCGCGTTGGAGACGGTGTACGTGGCACCGTCGGAGATCCCGCCGCCCAGGTCGACCGTGCTGTACGTGACCGGGTTGACGCCGGAGCTTCGCGCGTGCCCCGCGCTGAGCACCATCAGGCTGTGGCCGTCGGCCAGCGGCAGCAGGCCGCGGCTGTAGCCGCCGGCGACGTTGGAGCGCATACGCGTCCAGCTGTTCGCGGCGCCGTTCTGTGTGTTGACGAACAGGTCGTCGCTGCTGGTGGCGGTGGCGACGAGGGTTCCGTTGGGGCCGCCGGTGGGCAGCCAGGTGATGTACGGAGTGCCCCAGGGGACCAGGCCGTCCGCCGTCCGCAGCGGAATGCCGGTGACGGAGTCGAACGCCTCCGGGTCGGAGGAGATCTTGTAGTAGACGGCGAAGTTGCCGTTGGGGGAGCCGCCGTACTCGTACGTCATGATGTAGCTGCCGTTGGGCATCCTGGCGACGGTCGGCATACCGGGGCGCTGGCTGTAGGTGGGCATCGCCACGTCGTCCACGACCGGGCCCCAGTTGCGGACGTCGGTGGAGACCTGATGGACGATCTTCTGGCCGTGGTCGGTGTCGCGCTGGTCGGAGTAGTAGACGATGAGCTTGTCGCCGGAGACCAGGAAGAAGGGTTCCCACACGGGGGTGTAGCCGTTGCTGGATATGGCCCTGCCACCGGTGGCGATGTTGGTGACGAAGCTCCAGGTCTGGCCGCGGTCGGTGCTGGCGTACAGGTCGATCTTGCTGCCGCCCCGGTCGTACGGCACCGAGTCACCGGCGGCGAGGATGGTGCCGGCGGGGAAGCCGCCCATGGCCCTGGGCAGTTCGAACAGTTCGGGCTGCCAGCGCATGCCCCAGCCGTTCTGGGTGTCGGCGACCTCGGAGATCTTCGTCCAGGAGGTGCCGTTGTCGGTGCTGCGGTAGATCGGGAAGACGGGCATGTCCACGCGGTACTGCTCGAACGTGGCGAGCAGGGTGCCGTTGGCCGAGCCGTTGTACCGCAGGCGCAGCCCCCGCGGGTAGAGCGCTCCGGGGGAAAGCGCGTCGGAGGGTGGGGTGTACAGGGTCTGGGCGGTACGGGAGATGGCGTCCGCCCTGCCCGCGGCGGGCAGGACCAGCGTCGCGGCTGCGACGACCAGAGCGAGCATTAGGAGGAGGAAGGTGACGGGACGGGGACGCGGAGCGGCGCCGGGTCCGGCGCCTGTCTGCTCAGGGAACATGTGCGGCTCTCGGGGAGGGGAACGGAGAGGGTGGGGCGAGCCGCCGCACCGGGGACCGAGCCGGTGGGTGAGCGGCGGAGTTCAAGACATGCGTCAACCCGGACGCGACGGTCCGGACGACATGTGGGGAAAGACCGGCGCAGGCGGCTCACGGCGCGACGGTCTTGCGTGACGACTGTTGTACGACGGACGGGGTGCCCCCGCCTTGGTGCTTGGACACGGCCAAGTCCCGCCCTGGTGCTGGACGCGGCCAAGCCGGGGCTGGTGATCAGGTGGTGCGGACCGTCTGGTTCTGGTGCGACGGTGGTGGTGCGGTCGAGCCGCGGACGACGAGTTCGACCGGTGGCTCGCTCGGCTGCGGCAGTTCGGTGCCGGGCTTCTCGATGGCGTGCATGAGAAGCCGGATCCCTTCCCGGGCCGCGGCGTCGAAGGGCTGACGCACGGTGGTCAGAGGAGGGGAGACGTAGGCGAAGACCGGGTTGCCGTCGAACCCGACGACACTCACGTCCTCGGGCACACGGCGCCCCGCTTCCCGCAGGGCGTGGATCAGTCCGATGGCCATCTCGTCACCGGCCGCGGTCACGGAGCTGTCACCCGCCAGCTCAAGACCCGCCGTGTACCCGGACTCGGCCGACCAGTCGCCCTCGACGACCGGCGGTTCGTGCGCGCCTCGTGCCGCCAGCGCGGCCCGCCATCCTTCCAGGCGGTCCTTCGAGGCGTACCAACGCGGTGGGCCGGAGACATGATGGACCGTCGCGTGTCCCAGGTCCAGCAGGTGTTCGGTGGCGGCCCGCGCCAGCGAGTGGGCGGCCACGTCCACGGCCAGTGTCCGCCTGGCGTCGAAGGCCGGTGGCGCCCCGAGAAAGAGGACCGGCACGTCGGCACGGACGCGGACCTCTCCTTCCACGATGGGCTCGGAGACCACGACGCCGTCCACGCCCTGCTTGAGCAGTGACTCCATGGCCCCGGCGATACCCTCCGGGTCGCCGTCCGGTGTGTTGACCACGCGCAGCGCGTACCCCGCGTCCCGTACCGCCTGTTCGATGTGTACGAGCAGCGAGGCGGTTCCGTACCCGGCCGTGCCCAGAGCGACCACACCGATGGAGCGAGTGCGCCCGGAAGCCAGGGCACGGGCCGCGTGATTCAGCCGGTAGCCGAGTTCCTCGGCGGCGGCGAGAACACGTCGGCGGGCCTCGTCGGAGACGTAGGGCTCGTTGTTGAGAACACGCGAGACCGTCTTGCGTGAGACTCCGGCCAGGCGGGCCACGTCCGCGCTGCGGGGCACAGAGGGGGCCGTACCCCGCTCCACCACTGGTGTCATGAAGTCTCCTGATGGCCCTGTGCCCGCATCGAACGAAGTCAACCGTCTGACCGCGCGATCTGATCGCGCGGTCATGTCTACTTAGCGGCCGAACGGTACGTCAAGGGTTCGCGCAGCACTTCTTCCTCTTCACCCGGCGATTCCTCACCGGAGCCGAGCCCATCGCCTTTCTGACCAGGCAGGCCGCCTGGTGCGTCTGCGGCGCGGATGTCAGATCGGCCCGGACTCGCCGAGTTCCCGCATGACCGCATCCATCTGACCAGGCGTCAGTGGCTGAACGGACAGCGGATGCGCGGCTTCCGCGCGCAGTCCGTCCAGCAGGAAGCCGATACCGCGACGCCAGGCGTCCGGGGCGGCGCCCGGGGCTCCGCCATGGCCGCGTAACAGGGTGTCCACCGGTCAGGAGTGGGTGACCTTGATGCGGGAGATGCGGACCTCGCCGTAGTTGTCGTCGGCGCATGGCTCGGAGTTGTCGCAGTTTGCCTGCGTGTAGGCCCCTGCCTTGAAGTAGTTGGTGTCGCCGTCGTGGGAGATCGTGGTCTGCAGCCGACCGTTGTAGTAGGCGTCGATCTCACCGTCCCTGGCCACGAACTTGGCCTCGAACTCGGTGCCCAGCTCGTAGTCGTCGGTGACGAGATGGTGGTGGCGGTCGTCGCCGTCGGTGATGTAGAGGCTGCTGCCCTCGAGGCGGAAGACGGTGACGTCGTCGTCCCCGCCGTGGACCTGCGCGCCGACCAGGTACGGCCTGTCCTCGGGCAGTGCCGTGAACGCCTCCCTGACCACAAGGGTGTGGGTGCCGTCCGTGGTGGACCAGGCGGCTTCGTCCTCGCCGTCGTCGGTCATCTCCCGCAGCTCGGCGCGCGGATAGCTGGAGCCTGAGGTCGTCACGCCGTTGACAGCGGCCCGGAATCCGACCGCGTCGCAGCTGTCCTCGGCCCGGAACCAGGGATCGGCGGAGAAGGTCGCCAGCTCGGGCTGTGTGATCTCGGCGGGGTCCTCTTCCTCTCCGGTGGGCAGGGTCAGCTTCCAGTTCGTCAGGTCGAGGACCTCGGACGGGTACGTGCACCGGGTGGCCGCGCGCTCGTGCGGAGCCGGGGTGTCGGCGTGGGCGGGCAGCGTGAGCGTGGCGGTCGAGACAGCCGCGGTGAAGCCGGCCAGCACGCAGGTCCGAGTGATTGGCATGGAGGGTTTCCTCCCTGTCGCGGGGTGTTCGGTTCGGGCTGACGTGTGAGCGTAGGCGCCGTCGTCGGGACCGGTCCCGGAACTCGTGCCCTTCACGGTCGGCAGGGGACGTACGTCCGGCCGTCCAACCGGCTCGGTCACCCGAATGCCCATACCGGCTGCGGCCTTCTCACGCCGCGCCGACCCTGATGGCATGACGTCCAGCCGATCACGGGTCCTGGTGCGCGCGCCTGACAGCCGAGGACTGCGTGAGGTCAGCGTCGGAGCGAAGACCGTGGGCCGGGCTTGGTCACCACGGGACCTCCGACGGGTGCTGCGGCGGGCCGGAGTGCCCGCGGACATCGACCTCGGCCGATCGGGGGAGGTCCGGTGGCAGGCCGACCCAGACCTGTGGCCGGACCGTCCCTGGTGGAGGCGCGCCCAAGCCGGCCTCATGGGGCTCGGGCTCCTGGTGTCCGCCGCCGTACTCTTCCGGGTGGGGCTCTCGGACGCCCTCAGGGCGCTGACCTTTGGCGGGCGGGTCATGGGAGTGGTGTTCCTGGTCGGCGCGCTGGCGGAGACGCTCGCGGCAGCGGCAGTCTTCGACTACTGGGGCAAACGGGCCACCCGGTACGCGGGGCAGTGCGTCCTGCTGGGCGTGGCCATCGTGACCGTCACAAGTCTGATGTTCCTGATCCTGCAGTGGGAAGGGGGATATCACGCCGGGTTGTTCTGGCTCTGGTGCGCCCTGGTGGCATGGTCCGCCTGGGCATTGTGGGAAATGAGCCGACAGAAAGTCTGGCAGAGCATTCCGCACCCCCGGAGTTTCGCGGCCGGAGTCGCCCTGTCGGCTCTCATCGGTGCCGCGAGCGTGGCGTACTCCGCCATGTACACCCCATACGTCGCCCCGCCCAAAGTCCCCTTCATGGCCGCCTTCGGGAAGCCGACCCTGAACGCCGCCCGAACCAGTCTGTACGTACCGGCTCGCCTCACCTTCCGTAACGAGGGATCCATCAGCATCTTCGTCGTCGGAACGCAGTGGTCGGCCACGCTCTGGCCGAGCTCCTTCCGTGAGAAGGGCACCGGACGAGCACGGTGGCGGGACGAATTGGGCAATGGCTGGAACACCTACCGCCATGAGGATTTCAACGCCCCTGCTCGCATGCTGGCGGCAGGACAGATCACCAAGGCGGGCGACCGCCTCGATCCCGGGGACGACTTCTCCAGGCAGGCCGTCATCGAAGTGCCGCTGGATTCCGGCCAAGGACGTGTCGAGCTCTCCGCGACGATTTCGTTCATCCGGGCCGACCGCTGCAAACTCGCCAACAGTTACCCGCAGTCGATCGAGTACTCCTGGGACGTGGAATCCTCGGAGAAGAAGCACCTCTGGGACGCCCCACGGTGGCTGGCGAACCCGGGCGACGACTTCTTTCGCTACCGGTCGAGGATCTACCGCAGCAGCGCGATCATGAACATGACCCAGGCGCCCGACTGGGCAGCCATGTGGTGGGTGATCCCGAAATGGCGCGAGGGACGACTTTTCGCTCCCGGAGACACCATCCCCTACATGCAGGTCCACATTTCCCGCGACCCGGACAGCCAGGAAGTGCTCAACGAGGACGAGCAGGAGCCCTACGGGATGAAGACCAGGGACACCGCAGTCGACCAACCGGTCGCCCTGCTTCGCCAGGCCGCCGAGAAGCCCTAGCCCTGCTGGAGTGCCAGGCACCGCAGACACCGGCGCATCGGACCCCCGGCCGACGAGCGTGACGGTACAGGCGAGAATGAGACTGGACTGAGCGATGCGCCGATGCCGTCCGTCTCTTTCGGGAAATCCAGGCCCAGGGCCATCCGGGACGGACCCCGCAAGCGATGCGGTGCTGTCCGCGCCCGCTGTGCACGAGCTTCGGCTCGATCCGGTCGCCGGCCCCTGTACTCAAATCCGAGCAGGTCACCGATCGGATCACGTAGCACTCCCTCGGCCTCGGCACCGCACAGGCACGACCGGGCAGCCCATGGAGCCGCCGACGCTCAGGGGGTGCCGTGCTCAGGCCCCGTGGACCGTTCGCTCCTCTCGTGGAAGAGCACACTGGCCGTCGGCGCCGAGGCAGGCAGGTCATGAGGGAAGCGCCCATCGACTACGCGGCGGTCTTCCGGGCCCTGCCGGGCATGGTGGCGCTGCTCACCCCCGACCTGGTGTACGTCGACGCCAACGACGACTTCCTGCGCCTGGCCGGGCGCACCCGCGAGCAGTTGCTGGGCCGGTACATCTTCGACGTCTTCCCCGAGAACCCGAACGATCCGGCCGCGGCCGGCATGCGGGAGACCGAGGCGTCGATGCTGCGCGTGGTGGCCACCGGCGAGCGGGACACGATGGCGCTGCTGCGCTACGACATCGAGGATCCCCAGCGGCCCGGCCACTGGGAGGAGCACTACTGGAGCCCGGTCAACGCCCCCGTCCTCGGTCCGGACGGGAAGGTCGCGCTGATCGTGCACCGGGTGGAGGAGGTCACCGAACTCATCCGCGCCTTCGGCGGCCCGGCCGGCGACAGCAGGTCCCGGGTGCTGGAGGCCGAGCTCTATACGCGCGCCCGCGAACTGCAGGAGGTCAACGAACGGCTGCGTCAGGCGCACGCCCACGAACGCGAGGTCGCCCTGGCCCTGCAGGCGGCGATGCTGCCGCCGCCCCGCCCGACCGGACCGCACGAGGCGGCGGTGCGTTACCGGCCCGCCGTCGGCGCGCTGAACGTGTGCGGCGACTGGTACGACATGGTCGACCTGCCCGGCCGGAGCCTCGCGGTCGCCGTCGGTGACGCCGTCGGCCACGGCCTCGCGGCCGCCTGCGTCATGGGGCAGCTGCGCAGTGCGTTGAGCGCTGCCGCCCGCGTGGCAGACGGCCCGGCCCAGGCCCTGGACGCACTCGGGCTGTACGCCCGATCCGTGGATGGTGCCGAGTCGACCACCGCGGTGAAGGCATTCATCGACGGTGAAGGCCTTCACCGACTGGAACAGCCACAGCATCACCTACAGCAGCGCCGGCCACCCGCACTGCTGAACCCCGACGGCACCGTGAGCTTCCTCGACCAGGCCACCGACCCGCCGCTCGGCGCCCGCCTCGCACACGTCGCCCGCCCCCAGGCCACGACATCGTTCGCCGAGGGCGGCACGCTGGTTCTTTACACCGACGGTCTGATCGAACGCCGCTCCGAGGACATCGACACCGGCCTGGCCCGCCTCGCCGACTCCCTCACCCACCGACGGCAGGCCGACCCCGAGGCCTGGCCGACGCCCTCCTGGCCGACCTGCTCCCAGCCGACGGCAACACCGATGACACGGCCTTGGTCGTCGTCCGCCTTTGACAGATCATCCAGGGGCTCGGGGCCGGAGAGACCCCTCCGGTGAGGTCCAGGGCAAGGCCCTCCCGGGGATAGCCTTGAAGCAGATGGTTGGGCCTTCAATCAAGTGACGTAGTGGAGGCACCCATGGACATCCTCGTGTTGATCGGCCGCATTCTGTTCTCCGCCCTCTTCCTCGGCAGCGCCTTCGGCCACCTGACCCAGACCAAGGCCATGGCCGGGTACGTCTCATCCCGAGGGATACCCGCGGCCCCGGCCGCCGTCATCGGCAGCGGAGGGCTGATTCTCGTCGGTGGACTGAGCGTGCTGCTGGGAGTCTGGGCCGACCTCGGAGCGCTCCTGCTGGTCGTCTTCCTCGTGCCGACCGCCGTGCTGATGCACGCCTTCTGGAAGGAGACCGACCCTCAGGCGCGACAGATGGAGACGGTCCAGTTCCAGAAGGACATGGCGCTCGCGGGCGCCGCGCTGATGCTGCTCGGATTTGTCGCCCACGCCGGTGATGACCTCGGCCTGACCCTGACAGGGCCACTGTTCGACCTCGACTGATCAGTATCGTTCGCGCCGGGCAGGCGCACCGCTGTGCGCAGCTTGCTTGAGGGTCTTCGCTCCTGACGGAACCGGTAGACCGGCCCATCTGTCGGAGGACCCCAGGCGATGGGCCTCCCGCAGGAAGGCCCGTCGTGTTCCGGGGCAGTCCCCCGCACTGTGCGAACCGCAGCCGGGCAACGGTGATACGGCCCCATTTTGTCGAGGCCGTGGGTCGGCCAGCCGGCGCAGGGCTGCCTCCCTGGTCCACACCTGCTGGACGAGGCGGGCCAGCCTGTCCTCCGCTGCGGCCAACTGCTTGGCCGTCGGTAGCGGCCCGCCTGCGGAGTTCTGACAGGCATCGACTACAGCGGTTGGAAGCCGTTCGATCCCGGCGCGGACAACTCCCCCATCAATCTCACGCCCAACTGGGCGTACGTGGGCATCGTCGGCGGCGTCATGCTGCTGACCGCCGTTCTGCTGTGGCGGCTCCACGCTGTCGCCAGCGCCTGCCTGCAAGTGCTCGTCGGCACCGTCGTAGTGGTCATCGCCGTGAGCGGCGCGCAGTTCGACGAAGAGCGCGGTGCTCAGACCGACGCGTCCGTATCCGGATACCCGGCCGTAGCGCACCACTGATCGCAACGCCGCCCGGACCCCGGACGAGGGTTGTGCGGAAGGGACTTCAAGGTCTGCCGATCGGCTGAGGACGCCCCGTCGGCCTCGTCCGAGCTGCTGCGGCCGAGACCGCCGCCAGGGCGGTCAACGCGGCAAGTGCAGCCAGTCGTCCTTCCTGTCACCGTCGTCACGCTCGTGGGAAGGAGGCGGAGCCCTCACGAAAGCGATGACTGTCCACCGTCCGGGCCCAGTTCCCCGAACTGGCCGAAGCCGCCGCCCGCGACCAGGTGTCGTACCGCGGGTTCCTCGCCGAACCGCTGATGGCCGAGTGCGACGACCGGGCCCGCCGCCGCTCCGAACGCAGGATCAAGGCAGCGCAGTTCCCGCGGGAGGAGTCGCTACGGGCCTTCGACTTCGACGAGTCGTTCAGGGGGTGGACCAGGGTGTTCACGGAACGGATCCGCGGCTCTGCGCGGCCATCGGCGACCGGCTCGCCTTCGGCGGGAACATCATCGAGACCGGCACCGAGTCCTACCGACTCGCCGGCACCCGGGCCGCCCAAGCCCAGGACACATACACGAACTGACCCAGCCCGACATCATTCTCATCTCGTCACGGCGACGGGGAGTTCAGGGCTTTCGGATGGCCGTCGAGCACAGACAGACTGGCAACGACCTCGTCACCGGAAGAGACTGTCGTGGGCTGGAAGCCCACGGAGGCGTACAGCCTCGCGGCCACGGCGTTGTCCGGGTGATAGGACAGACGAAGCTCCTGGCAGCCCTCATGTTGGGCCGGCCACTCCATGAGGGTTCGCACCGCCGCCCGCCCGACCCCCTTGCCCTGCTCGGTGCCATCGATCATCGTGCCCCCGAGCCAGTACGAGCCATCTTCGTCACGACCCCACATGATGTGACCCACCACCGTGTCATCGGCGCAGACCGCCATCGAGTGCCAGATGCCTTCCCGCAACGACAGAAGCAGGTAGCGAGCCGCCAACGCGGGCACGTATCGGCGCTGGTCGTCCAGCGGAGCGACGTCCGCGACAGCACGCCGGTTCTCGTCATGCACCGCATGCGCGACGACCGGCCCAGAAGCCGGACAAGTTGTCCTGTCAGGCTGGGGTCCAGCGGTTCTGTAGGTTTCGCGGCTCGTGTCGGAGGCCGCGACCAGGGTCTTGTTACCCCGCTTCCGTGAGCGGACGCGGTCGCGGGCGACCGTGGACAAGACCAGCCGGCCGTGGGCGAGTTCGGGAAGGGGGATGTCCCCGTACAGCGGGCCGCTCCGGTGATTTTGTCGCGGCCCTCGACGTGGCTGCGTGCCCTACCGACAAAGCCCTCCACGGTTGTGGTCATCGGACAGCCTGCTCCGTGCTGCGGTCGGCCGGCCCATGAGCCCTTTCCGGCGTGTGCTCACACGCGCTACGGCGTACGCGCCGAGGGCCTACTCGGCGCGCCGCCGATGGGTGGGGCGGCGGGAGGCGAAGGGCGCGGCTACCAGGCGTACGCCTCGGGGGCCTCGCCGCCGGGGCCGGGCCAGATCTCGTCGAGCTTGCGCAGCGTGTCCTCGGACAGGGTCACGTCGAGGGCGCGACGGCTGGTGGCGAGCTGTTCGGCGGTGCGGGGGCCGACGATGGTGGCGGTGACGGCCGGGGTGTGCGGCAGCCAGGCCAGGGCGACATCGGCGGGCTGTTCACCGAGCTCGGCGCACAGCGCCTCGTACGCCTCCAGCTGGGGGCGGCGCTGCTCGATGGTCTTCTGCATCTGCGGCGTCATGCGGCGACCGCCCTGGATCTTCTGCAGGACGCCGCCGAGCAGCCCGCCGCCCAGCGGGCTCCACGGGATCAGGCCGAGACCGTAGTACCGCAGCGCAGGGATCACCTCGAGCTCGACGGTTCGGGCGGTCAGGTTGTACAGGCTCTGCTCGGACACCAGGCCCATGAAGTTGCGGGCGGCTGCCGTGCTCTGCGCGGTCGCGATGTGCCAGCCGGCGAAGTTGCTGCTGCCGACGTAGATCACCTTGCCCTCGCGCACCAGCTGTTCCATCGCCTGCCAGATCTCCTCCCACGGGGTCGACCGGTCGATGTGGTGCATCTGGTAGAGATCGATGTGGTCGGTTCGCAGACGCAGCAGGCTCTCCTCCGCTGCCCTGCGGATCTTGTACGCGGACAGGTACTTGTCGTTCGGACCGGTGCCCATCGGCTGGTACGCCTTGGTCGCCAGCACGATCCGCTCGCGCCGCCCGCCGCCCTGGGCGAGCCAGCGCCCGATGATCTCCTCGGACAGGCCGTACCCCTGCTCCATGTCAGGGGACTGCGGCCCGCCGTAGACGTCGGCGGTGTCGATCAGGTTGATGCCCGCCTCCAGCGCGGCATCCATGATCTTGAAGCTCTCGGCCTCGTCGGTCAGATGCCCGAAGTTCATCGTGCCGAGCGCGAGTCGACCGACCTTCAGACCACTGCGTCCCAAGTGTGCGTGCCGCATGCTTCACTGACCTTCCTCGAGTGGGGGCGCGGACGGATCGAGCCGTCTCGCGTTTTCTGGACATGGGTGGTGAATCGGTCTGGGCTTCGCTGCTCCGCTGAGGCCGATTCCTCCCGCCGAAAGGGCGGGGCCTCTCAGATGAGTAGCGACGAACCTCACGGAGGGCTCGCGCACAGGTGTGCGTGCGTGGTGCTTGGAGGGCCGGTCGCAAGCGGCGGGCCGGGTCAGGAGACTGCTTCGATGGTGGCCTTGTCGGCGGTGGCGAGGCGGTCGGTGCCGTCGTCGGTCACGTGGCCGAGGATGATCAGTCCCTCGGAATAGGGGAAGTCGCGGTAGAAGAGGGCCAGGTTGCCCCAGGGCGCGTAGTAGGCCAGGTCACCGGCCTTCGGTTCGGCTCCGTCCGGGGCGCCGGAGGTGGACAGCCGACGGGGCAGATCGGCGATCCTCTCTGTCGCGTGGAAGTCGCTCAGGTTCAGCGTGAGCGGGAGAAGAGCGGCGAAGTCGCGGGCGGCGGCACCGTCGTTCAGGGTGGCGGCGACGGGGTGGCCGTCGACGGTGAGGCGGATGTTCATGGCGGTTGTCCTGCCGGAAGTCGTCGTCGGTGTCGGGCCTTTGGACGTTCCCTGCGCTGAGGGCGCAGAGGTGGCCGGAGGCGTGGCGGAGGACGACGGCGGCTCATGCGTGCACGCGGTCACAGCCAGCAACAGGGCGGCGGCCGGGACGGCGCGGAGGAGAGCGGGTATGGCGGCCGGAATCACGGATCGTCCAGGGAGTCAGTCGGGCAGCGGCTCGGCGTAGTGACGGAACCCTTCACGCTTGGTGTGGATGTCGTACAGGCGCTGGGCCAGGGCGTCGGGGCTGCTGTGCTGGGCGTCGGGCCGGATGGCTCCCGGGACGATCAGCTGCGCGGCGTGGATGTTCTCCGGGGCGAGCGCGTCGTGAAGCATCTGGGCGTAGGCGCTCTCGGCGGCGAAGGCGATGGACGTGCCGGCCCGCTCGGGGTGGGGGCGTACGGCGCTGCCGCCGTTGACGAACAGCAGGGTGCCGCGGCCGAGTTCGCGCATGCCGGGCAGGACGGCGTTCACGGCGGTGACCGGGCCCTTGGCGGAGAAGGCGAGCGGGGCGTCGAGGTCGTCGGCGCTGGTGTCCAGGACCGGCTTCATGAAGTCGGCGCGGGGCACGGGGCTGTACTGGAGGATCTCGATGGGTCCCAGGGCGGTCGCGGCCGCGTACAGGGCCGTGCTCAGGGACTCGATGTCGAGGACGTCTGCGGCGAAGCCACGGGCCTCGATGTTGTCGCGGGCCAGCTCGGCCGTGAGGCCGTCCAGGCGCTGGGCGCTGCGGGAGACCAGCGCGACGGTGTGCCCGGCGGCTCCGAAGCGGCGGGCGGTGGCGAGCCCGAGTCCGGGGCCGGCACCGATGAGGGCGAAGGTCGTCACAGTGAGTCCTTGTACGGGGTGGGGAGTGACGTCCGCTGGGGCCGGGCAGCGTGGATGCCCGGCCCTGGCGAGGGGGCTGGGGAGGGTCAGGGCTTGAGGAGGGTCTTGATGGCGCGGCGTTCGTCCATGGCCTTGTAGCCCTCGGCGACCTGCTCCAGCGGCAGGGTGAGGTCGAAGACCTTGCCCGGGTTGATGCGGCCGGTCAGGACCCGCTCGATGAGGTCGGGCAGGTAGCCGCGCACCGGGGCGGGGCCGCCGCGCAGGCCGACGTGGGAGAAGAACAGCTCCTGGCCGTCGACGGCCACATCGTGCGGGACGCCGACGAAGCCGACGTTGCCGCCGGGGCGGGTGGAGTGCAGCGCCTGCTGCATCGACTGCGCCGTGCCCACGCACTCCAGCACGCTGTCGGCGCCGACGCCGTTCGTCAGCTCCTTCACGCGGGCGATGCCTTCCTCGCCGCGCTCGGTGACGATGTCGGTGGCCCCGAACTCCAGGGCGAGCTTCTGCCGGCTCTCGTGCCGGCTCATGGCGATGATCCGCTCGGCGCCGAGCTCCTTGGCGGCGATGACACCGCACAGCCCGACCGCGCCGTCACCGACCACCACGGCCGTGGAGCCCGGCCGCACCTCGGCGGCCCGGGCGGCGTACCAGCCCGTGCCCATCACGTCGGACAGCGTCAGCAGGCTGGGCAGGAACGCGTCGGTGGGGTGCTCGTCGGTGGCGACGAGGGTGCCCTGGGCGTTGGGGATGCGGACGTACTCGGCCTGGCAGGTGCTCATGAACTCGCGGTGCGCACAGTTGGACTGATAGCCCGCCAGACAGTTCGGACAGGTGTTGTCCGAGGTCGCGAAGGAGCCGATGACGAACTGCCCCGGCTTGACGGAGGTGACCGCGCCGCCGACCTCCTCGACGACGCCGACGTACTCGTGTCCCATCGGGTGCGGCTGGTCGACGGGCTCCAGGCCGCGGTAGGCCCACAGGTCCGAGCCGCACACGCAGGTCACGACGGTCCGGATGATCGCATCCGTCGGCTCGACGATCTGCGGGTCGTCGAGCTCCTCGAAACGGATGTCGCCGGGGGCATGAATCACTGCTCCACGCATGAGATCGCTTCCTTCAGTGCGAGCGGTTCTGGCGGACAGTCCCGACCGCGAGTGCACAATGCGCTTCGCTCCGGGTTGTCCGACAACGAGGCTCACACGCGGACGCGGGCGCGAAAAGCGGAGAGATCCCTCCTGGGAAGGAAACATCCTGGGAGAAAACTCTCCCCCTCTCCCGGAGTGCGATCGATGCCATGCTGGGGAACATGACCAGCAACGTCCCCCTCAATGAACTGGGAGAATTCCTCAAGAAACGCCGTTCCGAACTGAGCCCGCGCACGGTCGGGCTGCCGGATACGGGCGGGCCCCGCCGGGTCGCCGGGCTGCGCCGCGAGGAGATCGCCCAGCTCGCCTCGATCAGCACCGACTACTACACCCGGCTCGAACAGGGCCGCATTCAAGCGTCCTCCCCCGTGCTGGACACCCTCGCCCGCGTCCTCCACCTCGACGACGACGAACGGGGCTACCTCTTCCAGCTCGCCGGCAAGACCACGCCCCGCACCCGGCGCCGCGGCAGGCAGAAAGTCCAGCCACAGCTGCAGCGAGTCCTGGACGACCTCACCGCCACCCCGGCCATCGTGCAGGGCCGCCGCGGGGACGTTCTGGCCTGGAACGCGCTGGCCGCCGCGCTGGTCACCGACTTCTCCCGCCTCCCGGAGAAGCACCGCAACTACCCGCGGATCATCTTCACCGACCCGGCGATGCGCAGTCTGTACGCCGACTGGCAGACCTCGGCGCACATCGCCGTGGCGCAGCTGCGGATGGAGGCCGCCCAGTATCCCGAGGACCCCCGTCTCATCGAGCTGGTCGGTGAACTGTCCACGCGCGACAAGCAGTTCGCCAAGTGGTGGGGCGACCACAAGGTCGCCGCCCGCACCGTGGGCACCAAGACCCTCAACCACCCGGTCGTCGGCGAACTCGTCCTCGACTGGGACACCCTCGCCTGCAGCACCGATGCCGAGCAGGAACTCGTCGTCTGGACCGCCGAACCCGGGACACCGTCCTACGAAGGGCTGCGGTTTCTCTCCTCGTGGACGGCGTCCCATTCCGGGGAGCCGGATTCGGGCTCCGTACGCTGATCCGCGCCGTTCCCTGTTCGTCCGAGCCGAGGGGGACGCCCGACTGGTCGGCGTCCCCGGTGCCTTCCTAGGCCGCCCGATACGCGTCGACGCCCGCCCACAGCCGGGCCGGTCCGTCGTCGAGGCGCGTGCGCGGGCAGGCGACGTTCATGCGGATGAACCGCTTCCCGTCGCCTCCATGAGCCGCGCCTTCGGACAGCACCAGGCCGGTCTTGTGCCGGAGGAAGCGGCACAGTTCGGTGGTGTCGTCGGTGAGCGTGTCGCAGTCGATCCACAGCAGGTACGTGGCGTGGGACGAAACCACTCGCGGGCCCGGTATCCCGGTGTGGATGGTGTCGGTCGCGTACGCCTTGTTCTGCTGGATGTAGGCGCGCAGTTCCTCCAGCCAGGGTTCCGCGGCGGTGAAGGCCGCGATGGTGGCCTCGATGGCGAAGGCGTCGGGCTCCGCCACCTCGTCCGTGTTGAGCCCGCGGGTCACCTTGGCACGGATGTGTTCGCCGGGGATGACCGGGGTCCGTCAGATCGCGGTGGATCTCGTCGGAGACGACCAGGACGTGAGGGGGTCCGCGAACTTGGGTTCGAGGTCGTCGAAGTCGACGCGGTACCCCGTGCCGTCGTACAGCAGATCGTTACGGAGGACGTTCCGGCCGTTGTCGACCGATGGAGTTGTGGAAGATGTTGTAGACCGGCGGCTTCCGGGGGATCGCGTCGACGATCTCGGGAGCCGTACGGAAGTCCATGTCGGCCACCCACATGGGGAGTTCGCCCTTGGCGACGTCCCGCTTGAGCGAGTTGGCGCCGCGGCGGTCGGTGAGTTCCGAGAAACGGTCAGGCCGCATGGCTGGGCCCCGTGATGACGATGGTGGTGTTGCCGGGGTCGACCTCCGTCTCGTCCAGGATCAGCTCACCGATGCCCCTGGCGCGGATGGTGCCGCCGCTGGGGTTCATCCCGCTCTTCGAAGCCCTGGCACGTCTACGATCGGCGGATGACCTTGGAATGGGAACAGGTAATTGTTCACTCGGTAGATCCGGTGGCGTTGGGGCAGTGGTGGGCCGAGGCTCTTGGGTGGGTCGTGGTCCACTCCTCCGATGAGGAGTTCGAGATCCGCCCGGCGCCGGATCGCCTGCCAGGGTTGGACTTCGTCCGGATTGACGAGAGCAAGAAGGCCAAGAGCCGACTGCACCTCGACTTCAGGCCTGATGACCAGGACGCCGAGGTGGCTCGTCTGGTGGCTCATGGCGCGCAGCGTGTTGATATTGGCCAGGGTGATCAATCGTGGGTTGTTTTGGCAGACCCCGAAGGCAATGAGTTCTGTGTCCTTGGCCAGCGGCGTCAGTGAGGCTCACGCCTGGGTGGGGTCGATGGTGAAACATTCGGGGTGGGCGGCGCGGACGTAGCGGAACGCGGTCTGCGAGGTGATGCCGAGCAATCGCATCAGCCTGGTTGGTACTCAGCGGCCACCGCCGGTGGCGTCCGCAGCCGCTCCAGCTCCGAGACCCGCTTGCCCTCGGGCACCGCCGCGGCCTTCGACAAGGCCGGCTCCAGGGCTTCACAGCCTCTGGCCGCCCTGCGCGTGCGGTACGCCGTCTGTCACACCGCACGCGCAGGTCTGCGGACCGACCGTCGAGCGCCGCCGGCTCCCTGGAGCGTCGTTCTCGCAAACACCGCCTGATCCACCACCTGATCGCCGCTGTCTGCGATCACCGCGCCGCCAGCAGGTCGACCACGCCGACGGCAGAACCGGCCGACCCCCGCGACCTCCGCCCGCGGCTCTCCGCCACCTCGCCGGACCGTCAGAAGTCCGTGGTCGCGCGCGGCGGGCACCAACCGCAGTGGCCCACCTCGCGACCGCAGACCGAGGGCCGGTTCGCGAACATGAACTCGCCGGCACCGTCCTGAGCGTCCCGGGCATCGACGCCGTGCTCGGCGCCGAGTTCCTCGCCGCCGCCGGAGGCAGCCTGGGCGAGTTCGACTCCCCGGACGCCCTATGGCGGCCTTCGCCGACGTCGCACCCACACCTGGCGACTCGGGCAAGGTCAGCGGCGACTTGCACCGGCCGCACGTCTCCGAGCGGGCTGAGCCACCATCGCAGGGCCCGCAGACGGACCTCACCCTCCGTCACTCGGCGGCCCCCCGTAGGCACGCCAGGGCGAAGTGGGCGCGCGAACGGCTCATTCAGATGGGCTGAGAGGCCGTCCGGCCCGCACGTTCCACCGGCCGCCACGTCCGCTGAGCTCCATCGCGTGGAGTGGGGGCACGTCGATACGCCAGAAAGACGCCTCCGGCGTTCCCAGAGCCATCACGACCGCGGCCCGTACGACATCGGGCTCCACCACGGCGATCACCCGCCCAGAGTCCTCTGCAACCGACTCCATCCAGGCACCGACGCGTGTACAGAGGCCATGCAGGGACTCGCCCCCGTGCGGGGCCGCCGACGGGTCCCCCAACCAGGCAGCGACGGCTTCAGGCTCCGCTGCCGCCACTTCGCCCAGGGTCAGACCACGCCATCGGCCCATGGCGCAACCCGCCAGATCGTCCACCGGCTCGGCGTCCAGGCCCAGCGCCCGCGCGGTCTGCCGGCAGCGGACGGAGGGCGAGACAACGACGCGTACGGCACCGGGAAGGGAACCCGCCGCCTGCTCCGCCTGCCGCAGGCCAGATGCGTCCAACCCATGGCCGTCCTCGAAACGCGTCTCGCGCAGCGCACTGCTGCCGGCCGACGAGATCAACATCACTCGGGTCGTCATGACTTATCCCCGTCCGCTCTCAACATCCGGTGCCCCACGGCAAGTTGCGAGTACCTCATCCCACCCTGACGCCCCTGGGCCGTCCATGCGCCCTTGGCGTGGCCGCCGCTTCGCGGTACCTTCACGGCGATATTGACGACGGCAAGACGGAAGCCCGGTGAGAGTCCGGCACGGTCGCGCCACTGTAAGCCCAGCACCATCTGCCCGGCTCCACCGGGCAGATGTACGCGAAGCAAGTCAGACCCGTAGCCGTCGTACCGAGCACCACCAAGATGGGACGCGAGTTCCCCAGGAGGTACCTGCCATGGCGCAGTCCGTCGCCCAGCCGACCGTCACCCCCACCACCCCTCCCGCCGCGCTGCCGCTCAGGGCCATCGCCCCATGGGCGGTCTTCTTCGGCATCCTGATGCTGGTCCTGCTCTACTTCGTCGGTGCCGAACAGGGCGCCACTTCCCTCCTTTCCGGCGAGGGCGTGCACGAGTGGGTGCACGACGGGCGTCACCTGCTCGGCTTCCCCTGTCACTGAGGCCGGGACAGCCACCTGATGAACTCCGTCACCGTGCGCACCCTCTTGGTGCGCGGCATGCTCGCCGGCCTCGGGGCCGGCGTGCCGGCATTCGTCTTCGCCTACCTGGTCGGCGAAGGCCCTGTGGACGCGGCCATCGCCTTCGAAGCGGCCAACTCCCATGAGCACGGCGAGGAACTCGTCAGCCGTTCCGTGCAGTCAACCGCAGGGCTGGCCACGGGCGTCCTCGTGTTCGGCGTCGCCCTCGGCGGCATCGCGGCGCTCGCGTTCTGCTTCGCTCTGGGCCGCATCGGGCGCTTCGGCGCCCGGGCCACAGCGGCGCTCACCGCGCTCGCCGGGTTCCTCACCGTGTACCTGGTCCCCATTCTCAAGTACCCGGCCAACCCGCCCGCCGTGGGCGACCCGGCCACCCTCGACCAGCGCACCGCTCTGTTCGTCCTGATGATCGCGCTGACCGTGCTGTTGGGGATCGCAGCGATCCTGCTGGGCCGCCGACTCGCTCCGGCGTGGGGCAACTGGAACGCGTCGATCACCGCCGGCGCGGCCTTCACAGCGGCCGTCACGGTCGCGATGGTGCTCCTGCCGAGCGGGGACAACGTGCCCAACGGCTTCCCGGCCACGACCCTTTGGGAGTTCCGCATCGCCTCCATCGGCACCCAGGCCGTCTTGTGGGCGACCCTCGGGCTGCTCTTCGGATACCTGGCCGACCGGACCCTGACGCCCCGTCCGAACACCGACTCCGCTCCGCGCACTGCCGCACAAGCAACGCGTTAGCGATACGGACAACGCGTTAGCGATACGGATCACACGCCGATACAGATCACACACTGAGGGCCCGGAAACATACCGGGCCCTCAGTGCTGTCGGCACCTACCCCCTCGGCCGGGCGAGGGCAGCCGCATGCTGTCCCGCCACCAGCTGCGCCCACCTCCTCTCCCGCCTATCGCTGAACCGCTACGGCCGGCGCGTCCCGGGGCGCGCTGAACGGCTGCGGCGGCGACGCGGGAGGCCTCGTGGGGTCGCCGAGACTTGCTTCCCTACGGACCGGGGGTATACAAGAGATCCGAAGTACCCCCCGGGGGTATGATGCGACCAGGAGGATCACGATGTCATGCTGCAGCTCTGAAGGCACCTGCTCGACCAACGAGAC
>NZ_AEJC01000065.1 GCF_000317595.1 Streptomyces ipomoeae 91-03
CCGCTCTTCGGACAGTCCACGAACGAGACAGCCCGCGAACGCCTTCTTCAGTGGGCCTCCGACCCGGGTGGGCCTCGAACAGGCCCCGCAACGCGAACCGGCCCTGCCAAGCGAACCGGCCCCGGACAGCCCAGGACCCCGGAACCGGCGCAGAGGATTCCGGGGCCCGGATCAGGGGCGGGGGCGGATACGGGGGTCCGCCCGCCGCTGGGGTCAGACGCGGCGCAGTACCGCCACCACCTTGCCGAGGATGGTCGCGTCGTCACCCGGGATGGGCTCGTAGGCGGCGTTGTGCGGCAGCAGCCACACATGGCCGTCCTCGCGCTTGAAACGCTTGACGGTGGCCTCGCCGTCCAGCATGGCGGCCACGATGTCGCCGTTCTCGGCGACGGGCTGGCGGCGGACCGTCACCCAGTCGCCGTCGCAGATCGCGGCCTCGATCATCGAGTCACCCACGACCTTCAGGACGAACAGTTCACCGTCGCCGACGAGCTGCCGCGGCAGCGGGAACACGTCCTCCACCGACTCCTCGGCCAGGATCGGGCCACCGGCGGCGATCCGGCCGACGAGCGGGACATAGGACGCCGCCGGCTTGCCCGCGGTGTCCGTGGGCTGCGCCGTCGCCTGGTCGGAGCCGCGGACCTCGTACGCGCGCGGGCGGTGCGGGTCCCGACGCAGGAAGCCCTTGCGCTCCAAGGCCATCAGCTGATGTGCCACGGAGGACGTGCTGGACAGGCCGACCGCCTGGCCGATCTCCCGCATCGACGGCGGGTATCCGCGCCGCTGCACCGAGTCCCTGATGACTTCGATGACCCGGCGCTGCCGGTCGGTGAGCCCAGAGCTGTCCGCCCTGATGCCTGGAGGTCGGCCGGGCAGGGCGCGCTTGGGCCCCTCATGGTTCGTGGCTTCGTTCATCGCATGCACCGGCTCGAGTCGGCCCTGGGAACGGTCCTGGGCAGTGATGGTGGCACTGTCTGCGGTCGTGGTCACGTCGGCCCCTCTCGATGGTCTCCCGTGCAGCACAACGGTAGTTGCTTTCGAAAGGTTGCGCCAAACACACGTTCGAGTGAAAAACCGCTGATTACCTGACGTGATCAGGTGTCCAGGTGTATGGCTCGCATCGCGCCCGGCGGACAAAAGAGATCATTGCTGTACTCTTCACCGCCGGGGTCCGGACCTTGTGGGCCGCTCCCGCCGTGCGGATCAGTCTGCCACCCGGTGGTCCGTCAACCGGGCACCGGCCTCGCTTTCCCGTGGCGCCCACCGTATCCCCGTCCGTCCCGTGACGGTACGACCGTGCGGCACGTGCCGGTACGTGTGCGACACGCGCGTCGTGGGTGGATTTACGAGCCAAGCCCCACATCTAGTGGTTGGATTGCGGTAGTGGCCCAGAAGTTGTGGTCCCCCCGGTCTTCGAGCCCATGGTCATCGCCTATGCTGGGGGCTGCTTCGCGGGGCCCAAGAGGCCTTGTGGGGCTATTGAGTCGTGCTGTGAGGAGGGTTGGAGTTATGCACTGTCCCTTCTGCAGGCACCCCGACAGCCGCGTCGTCGACAGTCGTACGACGGACGACGGCACGTCGATCCGCAGGCGCCGCCAGTGTCCGGACTGCTCCCGTCGTTTCACGACGGTGGAGACGTGCTCGCTGATGGTGATCAAGAGGTCCGGCGTGACCGAGCCCTTCAGCCGTACCAAGGTCATCAACGGCGTGCGCAAGGCATGCCAGGGGCGGCCTGTCACCGAGGACGCGCTCGCCCAGCTCGGCCAGCGGGTCGAGGAGGCGGTGCGCGCGACCGGAAGCGCCGAGCTGACCACCCATGACGTGGGGCTGGCCATACTCGGCCCGTTGCAGGAGCTCGACCTCGTCGCCTACTTGCGGTTCGCCTCGGTCTATCGGGCGTTCGACTCGCTGGAGGACTTCGAGGCCGCCATCGCGGAACTGAGGGAAGCGCAGGAGAAGCACCCCGACGCGGACGACGAGGACGTCGACGAGGCGGTCGGGGAGCGCCGGGAGAACGACCGCGGGTCCGGAGGGGCTGCCCAAGTCCCCGTGCCCGCCCACGCCGCCGACTGACCGGCGGGCCGCCCGCCGGACCAGCAGGACCGGACGATCGGCGGCGATTTCAGACCTGTCGCGGACGGCTGTGCGAGCCGGGTCGCGGCACAAGACAGAAACACCGTGCCACGGAACAACGTGGCACTTCAGGGCGTTTTCGCCCGTACAGGGAGGCGGCATGACAGAGACGGCGAGCGGTCCGGCACGGAGTTCCCGCGCCAAGGGCACCAAGGCGAGCAAGGGCCTGCGTATCGAGCGCATCCACACCACCCCCGGCGTGCACCCGTACGACGAGGTGGCGTGGGAGCGGCGTGACGTCGTCATGACCAACTGGCGCGATGGTTCGGTCAACTTCGAACAGCGCGGCGTGGAGTTCCCCGACTTCTGGTCGGTGAACGCGGTCAACATCGTCACCAGCAAGTACTTCCGCGGTGCCGTCGGCACCCCCCAGCGCGAGGTGAGCCTGAAGCAGCTCATCGACCGCATCGTGAAGACGTACCGGAAGGCAGGCGAGGACTACAAGTACTTCGCCTCGCCCGCCGACGCCGAGATCTTCGAGCACGAACTGGCGTACGCCCTCCTGCACCAGATCTTCAGCTTCAACAGCCCCGTGTGGTTCAACGTGGGCACCCCGCAGCCCCAGCAGGTCTCCGCCTGCTTCATCCTGTCCGTCGACGACTCCATGGAGTCGATCCTCGACTGGTACAAGGAAGAGGGCATGATCTTCAAGGGCGGCTCCGGCGCCGGCCTGAACCTCTCCCGCATTCGCTCCTCCAAGGAACTGCTCTCCTCCGGCGGCAACGCCTCCGGTCCGGTCTCCTTCATGCGCGGCGCCGACGCCTCCGCAGGAACGATCAAGTCGGGTGGTGCCACCCGCCGCGCCGCCAAGATGGTCGTCCTCGACGTGGACCACCCGGACATCGAGGACTTCATCGAGACCAAGGTCAAGGAAGAGGAGAAGATCCGCGTCCTGCGCGACGCGGGCTTCGACATGGATCTGGGCGGCGACGACATCACGTCCGTCCAGTACCAGAACGCCAACAACTCGGTCCGCGTGAACGACGAGTTCATGAAGGCGGTCGAGGAGGGCGGCAAGTTCGGCCTGCGCGCCCGTATGACCGGCGAGGTCATCGAGGAGGTCGACGCCAAGACGCTCTTCCGCAAGATCGCCGACGCCGCCTGGGCCTGCGCAGACCCCGGCATCCAGTACGACGACACCATCAACAACTGGCACACCTGCCCCGAGTCCGGCCGGATCACCGCGTCGAACCCGTGCAGCGAGTACATGCACCTGGACAACACGTCCTGCAACCTGGCCTCGCTGAACCTGATGAAGTTCCTGAACGACGACGGCAAGGGCAACCAGTCCTTCGACGTCGAGCGCTTCCAGAAGGTCGTCGAGCTGGTCATCACCGCGATGGACATCTCCATCTCCTTCGCGGACTTCCCGACCCAGAAGATCGGCGAGAACACCCGCGCCTTCCGCCAGCTCGGCATCGGCTACGCCAACCTCGGCGCCCTGCTCATGGCGACCGGTCACGCGTACGACTCCAACGGTGGCCGCGCCCTCGCCGGTGCCATCACCTCCCTGATGACGGGTACGGCCTACCGCCGTTCCGCCGAACTGGCCGCGGTCGTCGGCCCGTACGACGGCTACGCCCGCAACGCCGACGCCCACAACCGCGTCATGAAGCAGCACTCCGACGCCAACGGCACGGCCGTCCGCATGGACGACCTCGACACCCCGGTGTGGGCCGCCGCCACCGAGGCCTGGCAGGACGTGCTCCGCCTCGGCGAGAAGAACGGCTTCCGCAACTCGCAGGCGTCCGTACTCGCTCCGACCGGCACCATCGGCCTGGCCATGTCCTGCGACACCACCGGTGTCGAGCCGGACCTGGCGCTGGTCAAGTTCAAGAAGCTGGTCGGCGGCGGTTCGATGCAGATCGTCAACGGCACGGTCCCGCAGGCCCTGCGCCGCCTGGGTTACCAGGAGGAGCAGATCGAGGCGATCGTCGCCCACATCGCCGACCACGGCAATGTGATCGACGCGCCGAGCCTCAAGCAGGAGCACTACGAGGTGTTCGACTGCGCCATGGGCGAGCGCGCCATCTCCCCGATGGGCCACGTCCGCATGATGGCCGCGATCCAGCCGTGGATCTCCGGCGCCATCTCCAAGACGGTCAACATGCCGGAGACGGCGACCGTCGAGGAGGTCGAGGAGATCTACTTCGAGGCCTGGAAGCTCGGCGTCAAGGCGCTCGCGATCTACCGCGACAACTGCAAGGTCGGCCAGCCGCTCTCCGCGAAGACCAAGGAGACGGAGAAGGCCGAGATCACCGAGAAGGCCGAGGAGACGATCCGGACCGCGGTCGAGAAGGTCGTCGAGTACCGCCCGGTCCGCAAGCGCCTCCCCAAGGGCCGTCCCGGCATCACCACATCCTTCACCGTCGGTGGCGCCGAGGGCTACATGATCGCCAACTCCTACCCGGACGACGGCCTGGGCGAGGTCTTCCTGAAGATGTCCAAGCAGGGCTCGACTCTCGCGGGCATGATGGACGCCTTCTCCATCGCCGTCTCGGTGGGTCTGCAGTACGGCGTGCCGCTGGAGACGTACGTCTCGAAGTTCACGAACATGCGCTTCGAGCCGGCCGGTATGACGGACGACCCGGACGTGCGGATGGCGGCGTCGATCGTCGACTACATCTTCCGCCGCCTGGCGCTGGACTTCCTGCCCTTCGAGACGCGTTCGGCGCTCGGTATCCACTCCGCCGAGGAGCGTCAGCGTCATCTGGAGACCGGTTCTTACGAGCCGATCGAGGAAGAGGTCGACGTCGAGGGCCTCGCCCAGTCGGCGCCGCGCCAGTCCGGTCTGAAGGCCGTCGCCACGCCGAAGGCCGACGACGAGGTGGTCAAGCCCGCCCCGAAGCAGGCCCACACCAGCGCCGAACTGGTGGAGATGCAGCTGGGCATCCAGGCCGACGCCCCGCTCTGCTTCTCCTGCGGCACGAAGATGCAGCGAGCCGGCTCCTGCTACATCTGCGAGGGCTGCGGCTCGACGAGCGGTTGCAGCTGACGCCTTGAGCCACTGAGGGCGGCACGGCCAGTGGTCGTGCCGCCCTTCGGCTTGCGTGGGGGCGTACGGGTCAGGATTCGCGTGGGGCGCCCATGATCTGGGCGAAGGTGGCCGGGTCCTCGTCGTAGCCGTGGATACCCGGGTTGAAGGTCCACTCACCGGAGTCGTCGCGGACGAACTCGGCCACGGTGGCGGCCGTCGACCCGAGGACGGTGCCGAAGTCGTCCTCCGCCAGGACGGTGTAGCCCTCGCGGATGCGCAGGCCGGGCTTCTGGACATTGACGAAGGCCCTGGTGCCGGTCCGCTGCTGTATGGCGACGCCGACGACGACCCGGCCGTACCGGCGGTCGAGGCGGTTCAGCTCCACCGTCATGACCTCGTCCCAGCCGAAGCCCTGGCCGGTCTTGCTGTCGCGGTTGAGGGCGATGGTGCCGTCGGGCGAGCGGCTGTCGAAGTGCACGACATAGGCGGGACTCCCACTCGGATCGGCCGCCGGGTAGGTCGCCGCGATGAGGTCGAGATCCGTGGGCGGCTGCCCGGTGGGGCTCGGATCCCACTTCAGTGACACCTCGACCTTGCGGATGCCCTTGTTGAGGCCGTTCAACAGAACTCTCCTCCCCGTTCTCCGGTGCGTTCGGGTCGAACTTCCTGGCAGTCCAGGCCAGTTGCCCATCCTCCCATGCGCGCGGGGGCGCTCGCCCTGGTTCAACCAGCCGGAGCGTGACCGGCGCCACGTTCCGTGGCCTTACCATGGCGCGGTGCTGGTCAAGTGGATTCGCTGCACCGTGGTCGACCGCCGCGGTTTCGAGCGGGGGCAGCGGAAGTGGGCGGGGCTTCTGGGGGAGCCGGGATTCCGTGGACAGGGTGGGGGCTGGAGCCGTGCACGACCCGGGGTGGCACACACCTTCTCGTTCTGGGAGAGCCGTGCCTTCTACGACTCCTTCATGGCCCGCTCCCATGACCGGCTGGCCGCCTCGCAGTCCGGCACCTACAAGGACATGCAGGTCAAGCTCTTCGACCACCGGTTCGACGTGAAAACCGGCTTCGAGCCGCGTTTCACGGACGCCGATCTGGTACGGGTCGCGCACTGTCGTGTCCACGAGGAGCGGGCCGAGCACTTCGCGCTGATGCAGGAGAAGGTCTGGAATCCCGCGATGGCCGGTTCCCCCGGCATGGTGCGCGGTCTGTTCGGGGAGGCGCCGGGTCATGAGTTCGTGATCCTCTCCATGTGGCAGTCGGCCGCCGAGCACGGCAAGTACCGCGTCGAACGCATCGAACGCCTCGCCCTGCGGGCCCAGATCGAAGCGGACGTCGCCGCCCTCGCGGGCGACATTGTGGAGCTGGAACCGAGCTGGACGGTCTGAGGTCAGTTTGAAATCCGGACTCGGACGGTTTGGAATCCGGATCATCCGAACCCATGGGGCGGCTGCGAGTTTGAAAAGTGGACTCGCTGATCGAGTGTCCTGAAGGGGCAGGACTTGTGTGACCTACGCCGTAAGGAACCCGGACGAGTGCTCGATCCGGCCCCGTCCCCTTTAGGGTTTTGGCATGGCACGACCACGGCGCATCGTCCTTGTCCGGCACGGGGAGTCAACGGGCAATGTTGATGACACCGTGTATGAACGCGAACCCGACCATGCCCTGGCGCTCACCGAGCGGGGTTGGCGGCAGGCCGAGGAGACCGGCAAACGGCTGCGTGAGGTGTTCGGCCGGGAGCGCGTGAGCGTCTACGTCTCCCCTTATCGCCGGACGCACGAGACATTCCAGGCCTTCCATCTGGACCCCGAACTGGTGCGCGTACGCGAGGAGCCCCGACTGCGCGAGCAGGACTGGGGCAACTGGCAGGACCCCCACGACGTACGCCTCCAGAAGGCCTACCGGGACGCCTACGGGCACTTCTTCTACCGCTTCGCGCAGGGCGAGTCCGGCGCCGACGTGTACGACAGGGTCGGCGGCTTCCTGGAGAGTCTGTTCCGCAGCTTCGAGGACCCCGACCATCCACCGAACGTCCTGCTCGTCACCCATGGGCTCGCCATGCGGCTGTTCTGCATGCGCTGGTTCCACTGGACCGTCGCGGAGTTCGAGTCGCTGTCCAACCCGGGGAACGCCGAGATGCGGATGCTCGTTCTCGGAGACGACGGCAAGTACACGCTCGACCGGCCGTTCGACCGCTGGCGGGACCCGGAATCGTATGGACCCACCGGTTAGAGTGGCAGTGCGATGACCGCTGACTCCTCTCCTGACGGCCGCCTGGGGCGTGCCCTGGCCAGCCTGCGCGGACTCACGGTGGGGGACGCGCTGGGCTCGCAGTACTTCGTACCCGCGAACTATCCGCTGCTTAAGCGCCGCGAGACCCCGCCCGGACCCTGGCAGTGGACCGACGACACCGAGATGGCCTGCTCTGTCGTGGCCGTTCTCGCGGCCCACCACCGGATCGACCAGGACGCGCTCGCCCGCTCCTTCGCCGTGCACCACGACTTCGACCGGGGCTACGGACCCGCGGTCAATCGTCTGCTGCGCCTGGTCCGCGAGGGCGGCGACTGGCGCGAGCTGGCCTCCGCCCTCTTCAACGGCCAGGGATCCTGGGGCAACGGAGCGGCCATGCGGATCGCCCCGTTGGGGGCCTGGTACGCGGACGACCCGGAGCAGGCGACGCACCAGGCGGAGATCTCGGCGTACCCCACGCACCAGCATCGCGAGGGCGTCGTCGGAGCCATGGCCGTTGCCGCAGCCGCCGCCCTCGCCGCCGACCCGGCGGGACCGCCGAGCGCGGGCGCCCTGCTGGACGGTGTCATCGCGCTCGTCCCGAAGAGCGCTGTCGGGGCGGGACTGCGGCGCGCCCGGGACATGCTCGACTACGACGACGCCGACACCGTCGCCGCAGTACTGGGTTGCGGACGGCGTACGACGGCGCACGACACCGTGCCGTTCGCACTCTGGTCCGCCGCACGCGCCCTCGGTGACTATGAGCAGGCCTTCTGGACGACGGCCCAGGCCGGTGGCGACGTCGACACGACTTGCGCGATCGTCGGGGGAGTGGTCGCCGCCGGGAAGGCCGGTACACCACCTGAGGCGTGGGTCGCGCAGACAGAGGGGCTGCCGGACTGGGTGCCGGTGGCATAGGGCAGCCGAAGAGGGACGTGCTTCCCCGGACCCCCTTTCCCCAACCGCCTCAACTGTCACAGGAGTGCCACAGTGCGCTCCTCGGCTACCGCCGGGAGCTCTGGCACGGCATAGCCTGTCCGCCACGCCGCCTGTTGATCATGACGAGACGCGGCGACGAGACACCGGCCCCGAACCTTCTGCCGTAGCGGCACGCTGCGTGCGGTGGTGGGTGAGGGCCGGTCGGGGGAGGGGGTCCCGTGTCCGAAACACCGTCAACACCGTCCACGTCCGAGCCCAGCGGGCCGGAAGGGCCGGAGCCGACGCCCAGGGCGCGAGCTGCCGCTGGGGAGCGCCGATCGGGTGCGGGAGCGCCCGAGGACGCCGTGTCCGAGCGTCGGGCAGGCGCGTCCGAGCCGATACCGGGCGGACCACCGCCCGTGTCGTCGCGGTCGGTCGACCTGGGGCTTGAGGAACCCGCGCCGATCCGCACCGCGACCCTGTGGGCCGCCCTGGCTACTGGCGTCCTCAGCATGCTGCTGCTCGGCGAGGGGACCTCGGTCAATCTGCTGATCGTCGCCGTGCCCGCCACGCTGGCCGTGTACTTCGCCGGGCGGAGGGCAGGCAGGCGCCCGCGCGCGTGGGCGCTCGTCTGGGGCGTCGGCGGGCTCGCCCTGCTGACGGTGCCCGTGCTGCGCGCCGCCGAGTGGCCCTCGTTCCTCGCCGTCGTCGCCGCCCTCGCGGCGGGCTCGCTCGCACTGCACGGTGGCCGCAGCTGGCCCGCCGTGCTGCTCGGTCCGATCGGCGTGTTCACCTCGGTGGTCACCGGGCCTGCGTGGGCCTGGCAGGGGCTGCGCGAACGCGCGGGCGGGGACCGGGGCCGCCTGGCACCGCTGCTACGGGGGCTGGGCGTGGCCGCGGTGCTGCTGTTCGTCTTCGGGGCGCTGTTCGCCGGGGCGGACGCTGCGTTCGCGGATCTGCTCGGCGCGCTGGTGCCGGACGTCTCCGTGTCCGACGGGCCCTGGCGGGTCCTGCTCCTCATGGTGGGCCTGTTCGGGACCCTGGCGGCGGCCCGCACGGCCGCCGCGCCCGCCCGCTGGGACCGGGTCCAGGTGCCGGCCGGCCGGGCCCGTGGTCGGGTCGAGTGGGCGCTGCCGCTGATCGGGCTCGTCGTGCTCTTCGCCGTCTTCAACGCCGTCCAACTCGCCGTGCTCTTCGGTGGCTACGACGCCGTCCTGAAGGAAACCGGACAGACGTACGCCGAGTACGCGCGCCAGGGCTTCTGGCAGCTGCTCATGGCCACGCTGCTCACCCTGGTGGTCATCGTCGTGGCCCTGCGCTGGGCGCCACGTACCCGATCGAGTGATCGGACCCTCGTGCGGGCTGTTCTTGGAACTCTGTGCGCGCTGGCGCTCGTTGTCGTGGCATCCGCTGTGCGACGTATGGACATGTATGTGGAGGCCTATGGACTGACGCGGCTGAGGATCTCGGTGCTGGCCGTGGAGCTCTGGCTCGGCCTGGTCCTCGTGCTCATCATGGCGGCCGGGGTGTGGGGTGCCCGCTGGCTGCCGCGCGCCGTCGCGGCCAGTGCCGCCGCCGGAGTGCTCGCGTTCGGGCTCGTGTCGCCGGACGGGCTGATCGCCGAGCGCAATGTGCAGCGGTACGAGGACACGGGCCGGTTCGACCTCGAGTACGCACAGGGGCTGTCCGCCGACGCCGTACCTGCCCTGGACAGGCTTGAGGAGCCCATGCGGTCGTGTGTGCTGTCGGAGATCAAGGCCGACATGGACGAGGCGAACCTCCCTTGGTACGCCACCAGTTGGGGGGACATCGAAGCCCGCCGCATCCTCGACGGGCGGCCCGTGTCGGAACGGGCCGACGGGCCGGAGTGCGGTGAGTTGGGGACGGAGACGCTGTACCGCTGAAGGCCGTTATCGAGGCCTGCCGACTCATGGTCGTGCTCAAGGGGACGGTTGTGAACATCGCGCTCCCACGCAGGGCCGGACCACGCCCGCCTCGCCGCTTCTTGGGGCATGGTCCGGCCGTCTGCGGTTTTCCGTCAGCCTCCGACGCCGGGACCCGCGGTGCCGGCGAGGGCGTCCAGGTCGCTCTTGCGGACCCTGATCACCAACGCGGCGGTGGCCAGGGCGAGTACCGCCATCGCGACCGCCGGGACGAACGCCGTCGCGATGCCCTGGGCGAGCACTTCGTGGCTCCAGGGGGCGGGCAGCTGCTGGGTCTTGGCGAACTCGGCCTTCTGCTCGGCCGTGCCGTTGGCCATGAAGTGCTGCACCTGCTTCTCCGCCTCGTCACGGCTGGCCGTACCGAAGACCGTGGTGAGGATGGACAGACCGAGCGAACCGCCCACCTGCTGGGTGGCGTTGAGCAGCCCGGACGCCGCGCCCGCCTCGTGCGGGGCGACTCCGGAGACCGCGGTCAGGGTGAGCGTCACGAAGTTCAGGCCCATGCCGAAGCCGAACATCAGCATCGGGCCGAGCACCCCGCCGAGATACGAGCTGTCGGGGCTGATGAAGGTCTGCCAGACGAGGCCGAGCGCGACGAGCGTCGAGCCGCCCACCATGAACGGCTTGGGGCCGAGCACCGGCAGGAATCGCTGCGACAGCCCGGCGCCCGTGACGATCGCGACGGTCACCGGAAGGAAGGCGAGACCGGCCTCGATCGGTGTGTACTGCAGCACGTTCTGCACGAACAACACGATGAAGAAGAACATGCCGAACATCGCCGCGGCCAGGCTCAGCATGATCACGTACGTGCCCGAGCGGTTGCGGTCGGCGAACATCCTCAGCGGGGTGATCGGCTCCTTGGCCCGGCTCTCGATGAACCCGAACGCGACCAACAGGACCGCCGCCGCCCCGAAGGAACCCAGGGCCAGGCCGTCCCGCCAGCCGTCCTCCGCCGCGCGGATGAAGCCGTAGACGAGCGAGGCCATACCGGCCGTCGAGGTGAGCGCGCCCGCGATGTCGAACCGCCCCGGGTGCCGCTCCGACTCGTTGATGTACATCGGAGTGAGCACGGCGATCAGGACACCGATGGGTACGTTGACGAAGAGCACCCATCGCCAGTCGAGCCATTCGGTGAGCATGCCGCCAGCGAGCAGACCGATGGCGCCGCCACCGGCGGAGACCGCGGCGAAGACCCCGAACGCCCGGTTGCGCTCGGGCCCTTCGGGGAACGTCGTCGTGATCAGAGCCAGCGAGGTCGGCGAGGCGATCGCGCCACCGGCACCCTGAAGGGCGCGCGCCGCCAGCAGTTGCCAGGGCTCCTGGGCGAGACCGCCCAGCAGTGAGGCGAGTGTGAAGAGCAGAATGCCGGTCATGAACACGCGGCGGCGGCCGAGGATGTCACCGGCCCGGCCGCCCAGGAGCAGTAGCCCGCCGAAGGTCAGCGTGTAGGCGCTGACCACCCATGTCAGGTCGGTGGTGCTGAACTTGAGCGCGTCTTGAATGTGCGGGAGCGCGAGGTTCACAATCGTCGCGTCGAGTACCACCATGAGTTGGCAGGCTGCGATGACGGTGAGCGCGATGCCGGGGTGCCCCTCCCGGCGGGCGGCTCCCGGCTTCTGATCCTGAATTAACGGAGAGGTTGTCACTATGGGTCCCCCACAAATGCCTTAGTGAACGATCGCGTTCACTGTCGCGTCAACGGTAGTGAGTCCCCCTTAGTGAACGCAAGCGTTCACCGAAGTCGCCGCCGTGGCGCGTCTCGTTCGTCCGCTCGTACTCCTCGATCCCCGCCCCTCAGGCTCAACGGAGAAACACAGATGGTCACTTCGCGCTGGACGGCCGCTCCTGCTCAGACGGCCTCCCCGCGCCGGCGCGGCGCCGTGCTCGAGCGCGCGATCCTCGACGCCGCGCTGGAACAGCTCAGTACGGTCGGCTGGAACGGCCTCACCATGGAGGGCGTCGCCGCCGGTGCCCAGACGGGCAAGGCCGCGGTCTACCGTCGCTGGCCGTCCAAGGAGGACCTCGTCGCGGACGCGCTCCAGGCCGGACTGCCGCGCTTCGACGAGGCCCCCGATCTGGGAAGCCTGCGCGCGGACCTGCTGGAGCTGTGCCGTCAGGCGCGCGACGCGATGTTCTCGCGCCCCGGGTCCGCTCTGCGCTCGGTGATTCACGAATGCGACAACATTCAGGCCGAGCGCTTCCATGGCGTGATCATCGGGGGTGTCGTGGAACCGATGGTCGGACTGCTGCGGCAGGTCGTGGAGCGGGGTATTCGGCGGGGCGAGGTCCGGTCCGACGCGGCCAACGGGTATGTCCTCGACGCCATTCCGGCCATCATGATGTACCGCTCGAAGATGTGCGGCAGTGAATGGAGCGAGCAGGACATCGAGGAGATGATCGACCAGTTGATGGTGCCGTTGCTGCGTCCGAGGACCGCCTGACGCGGGGGCCGGCGGCAGGGTCGAAGGCGTTCACGCGGGAGTCTTCGGCGGGTCCGGCGGTGGGGCTTCGGCGGCTCTGCGGCGGGCCTTGAACGGATTCACGACGGGTTCACGACGGAGTCTTGGGTGGGTTCACGACGGGGCTCGGGCGGGTTCACGACGGGCGTCCGGCCGGTTCGCGGTGAGGCTGATGTTGCCCCGGGAAACCTGGGTGTCGCACGGGGTCCTCGGCGGCGTAGGCTAAGGGCGCCATGCCGTACGAACCACCTACTCACACCGTCGAGCGCTCCCTCCGAGCCACGACCGGAGCGAAGGTCATTGCCGGTGTCGACGAGGTGGGGCGCGGCGCGTGGGCCGGCCCCGTCACCGTCTGCGCGGCGATCACCGGACTGCGCCGACCGCCCGAGGGCCTCACCGACTCCAAGCTCCTGACGGTCAAACGCCGGGAGTCGCTCGCCGAGGAACTGCTGAAGTGGGTGACGTCGTACGCCCTCGGTCATGCCTCTCCGGAGGAGATAGACGACTTGGGCATGACGGCCGCGCTGCGCCTCGCCGCCGTACGGGCCCTGGAGGCGCTTCCGGTGCGGCCCGACGCGGTCATCCTCGACGGCAAGCACGACTACCTCGGGGCACCGTGGCGGGTCCGTACGGTCATCAAGGGTGACCGGTCGTGCATCGCCGTCGCGGCGGCTTCGGTGATCGCCAAGGTTCAGCGCGACAAAATGATGGCCGAACTGGGTGTCGACCATGCAGACTTCGCTTTCGAGGCCAATGCCGGGTACCCGTCGCCCGTGCACAAGGCCGCACTGGCGGAGCGGGGCCCCACCCCGTACCACCGGTTGTCGTGGGCGTATCTTGATGCGCTGCCCCAGTGGCGGCACCTCAAGAAGGCCCGCACCTGGGCGGACGAAAGCGTTCCGGAGATCGAGGGTCAGCTCGGCTTCGATTTCTGACGGATTCGTTCGCACTCATGTGCCACCCGCTGACGCGAGTCGTAGCGGCGTTTGATAAACATCAGCTCATGCCTCTCATTCCCGAGGAGCCTCAGATTCACGAGAGTGCCCAGGGCCCGCGCACCACACCGGCCAGCGGCCGCGTCGCGCCGACCCCCCGTCCCGTACCCGGTCCCCGTCCCGCGGCTCCGCCGCGTCCCGGCCGCCCGGGTCCTGCCCGGCCGGTGCCGGCCCAGCGCGCGCCGCACACAGCGGCCAATCCCGGACCTTCGGCTCCGGCCGCCACTCCGCAGATCCAGCTGATCCCGGCCTCGGCCGAGGGCGCGCTGGACGCTGCGGAAGAAGCCGTCGACCTGCTGTTGGAGTCGGGTCGCGCCCCCGGCGACGTACTGGTGATCACCACCGGTGAGCCGCATCCGTGGGCCGCCCATGAGCTGTCCTTCGGTGAGGCCGCCTACTGGGCGCAGCACGACGCGGGCGACGACGTCTTCTACGCCGATGCCGCTGCCGTCGGTCGGGCCGCGCCGCGTCCCGTGGTCGTGGTCGCCGTCAATGGCGGAACCGACTCCGTCACCGCGCAGGCACTGCCGGAGGCGCTCGGCCGGGCTCGCGCCCTGCTGATCGTCTGTGGCGACCCCGCGACGATCAACTCGGTGCTGGGCGCCGGAGTCTGAGCGACTGCGGACCTCCTACCGGTCGGACCTTCGGGCTCACCGGGTAGCCGCGTGCGCCCGGAGAACAGACGAGGGCGCCTTACGGCCACACCCCGCGACGGGGCGCTTCGGCGTGCCCGCGGGGTGTTTTGGCGTGTGCTGGGGGCGTCGCTTGCGCGGGCGGATGCGGCATGCGGCATCGCTTGCGGGTGCGGGTGCGGGTGCGGGTGCGGGTGCGGGTGCGGGTGCCGGGCAGCCGGTGCAGGTGGGTATGCCCGTCCAGGTGCCCGTACGCCATGGCGAGTGCCGGTGGGGCGGTCGGGGTGGGGGGTCCGACGGTGTCGACCGAGCTGCCCTGCCAGATCACCGGCTCCCGAGAGAGCGGTCGCGTCGAAGCCGCAGGGTGCTGCCTCAGCGGGCCGCCGCGCGGCGGAGTACGTCGGACGCGACGCCGCCCGTGCGCGGTATCGGGGGCGGTGCCATGGCCGTGGAGAACGACTCGGCCGGTGAGTCCGCGTGGGGGCGGCGACCGCCGCGACCCTCGCCGAGGACCTGCCAGCCATCACGTGTCAGGGTGATGTACGCGCCGCAGCGCAGTCCGTGCAGTGTGCAGGCGTCCCGCAACCCCCACATCCACGCCCCGTCCTCCTCCGTCCAGCGCCCGTCGCCCTCACGGCAGTAGAGCAGCACGGCCGTACGCACCGGCGTGCGTCGTCGCAGGTCGTGAGGGATGACCCGACGCAACTGCGACAGCAGCGCGTTACGGAACATCCAGCCGTCGGCCGGAGCCGGGCGCCGGATGAACGAAGCACTCGCCCTCAGTCGTTCGTCCGGGTCCAGGACGGCGATGACCGCGGTCGCGGGCCGGGGTTGGTGCCGCGCGTGCAGCCCGCTGACGACCTCCCGTGGATTGCGCAGCAGCGGAATCCCGGCGGCGGCCCATTCCGCGGGCTCGAGCAACCGGTTGGCGGAAGCGGCGGACAGGTCGGCAGAGGTCGACACGGAGGCCGCCGAGGACGGAGCGAATCCGAAGGTCACGATCCTCCCTTCGGCTACGCGCCCACACAACGGGCGGGGTCGGACTGGGGGAGCGCACGCCGCAGCAGAAGCCCTACCGATTCACGGGTGAGCCGTACGGGGAGCGGACTCCAATTCTCCCTTCCGAACTTGGTTGCGGCAACGAGCAATTGGGGCCACTGACAGTTTTGTGGCGATCCATCGCTTATATCCCTGCCCACAGATCTCGATGGCAACGCCTGAGCGGCAGGATCGTTCCGCTCGATCGACGCTTGCTCAACCCCGGACCTCACTCAGCCCCGTACGGCGAGAACCAATGGCAACACTCCCTTCGCGCCCGCACGCCGTAGTACGCGTGCGGCGACCGCGAGCGTCCAGCCGGTTTCGGTCACGTCGTCCACCAGGAGCACGGGGCCGTCGGCCTCCTTGAGCGCGGCGGCCAGTTCGTCCGGCGCGGTCAGCGCCCCGTCGAGCGCCTTGAGCCGTTGTGCGCTGTTGCTGCGGGTGACCTGCGAGACCGCGCCGGTGTACGCCACGGAGCCCAGCAGGGGCAGTCGGCCGATCTCGGCGATCCGTGCGCCGAGGGTGCCGATCAGCTGTGGCCTGGTGCGCGACGCCATGGTGACGACGCCGACCGGGCGCGCCTGGGCGTCGGCATCCCCGGAGGCCCAGCCTCCGGGGCCCTTCGCCCAGTCGGCCAGCACGCCGACCACGGCCTTCGCCACATCGTCCGGTACGGCCCCGTCGGGGGCCTGGGGCGCCAGCATGGGCCGCAGGCGATTGCCCCAGCCGATGTCC
>NZ_AEJC01000066.1 GCF_000317595.1 Streptomyces ipomoeae 91-03
CATGTGGCCCTTGTCTGGGTCACGGCGCTCGCCTCCATCGCGCTGGCCTTCACCACCTGGGACGGCATCGGCTTCGACTCGATCAAGTGGGTCGGGCTGACAACTTCAAGGAGCTCTCAGCAACAACCCGCAGTTCTGGCCGGCCGTCGAGCACAACGTCGTCTGGTTCGTCGTCCTGATCCTGATCCCGACCCCGCTGGGCCTGTTCCTGGCCGTGCAGCTGGACAAGAAGATCCGTTTCAGCCGGGTCTACCAGACGGCGTTCTTCCTGCCCGTGGTGCTGTCCATGGCCGTCATCGGCTTCGTGTGGCAGCTCGTCTACAACCCCGACACCGGCCTGATCAACAGCCTGATCGGCGCCAACGAACCGGGCAAGTACATCGACTGGATCGGCGACCCGGACCTCAATTTGTGGGCGATCCTCATCGCCGCGTCCTGGCGCCACGCCGGCTACATGATGATCCTCTACCTCGCCGGCCTCAAGGGCGTCGACCCCGCACTGCGCGAGGCCTCCGCCCTGGACGGCGCCAACGAGTGGCAGACCTTCAAGAACGTCGTCTTCCCCACCCTGCGCCCGACCAACACCATCGTCCTGGTCGTCACCATCATCGAGTCCCTGCGCGCCTTCGACCTCGTCTTCGTCTTCAACAAGGGCGCCGAAGGCACCGAGCTGCTGTCGATCCTGGTCACCAACAACATCATCGGCGAGTCCAGCCGCATCGGATACGGCTCCGCCATCGCCGTGGTCCTGCTGGTGATCTCCCTCGCCGTGATCATCCCGTACCTGATCGCCACCTTCCGGAAGGAGCGGCGCGCATGAGCACGGCCCTCACGGCCAAACGCACCCCCGTGCGCCCGGCCCGGATCCTGCTGCACCTCTTCCTCGCCGGAGCGGCACTGGCCTGGCTCGCCCCCCTGCTGTGGGCGATGTACGCGGCCCTGCGCCCCTACGCGGAGACCTCCGAGAAGGGCTACGTCTCCTGGCCCGACACGCTGACGTTCGAGAACTTCACGAACGCCTTCACCCAGTCGGACATGACGCACTACTTCGGCAACACGCTCGTCATCGCCGTGCCCGCGGTACTGCTGACCCTGTTCCTGTCGTCGATGGTCGCCTTCTACGTCAGCCGCTTCGACTTCCGCGTCAACCTGTTCCTGCTGCTGGTCTTCACCGCCGGCAACCTGCTCCCCCAGCAGGTCATCATCACCCCGCTGTACCGGCTGTACCTGCTCGTCGACCTGCCCGGCATCACCATGAGCGGCAAGCTGTACGACTCCGCCCTCGGCCTGGTCCTCATCCACGTGGCGTTCCAGTCCGGGTTCTGCGCCTTCGTGCTGAGCAACTACATGAAGATGCTCCCCCACGAGCTGACCGAGGCGGCCCTGGTCGACGGCGCGTCGGTGTGGCGGCTGTACTGGCAGATCACCCTGCCGCTGTGCAAGCCGGCGATGGCGGCCCTGGCGACACTGCTGTCGATCTGGATCTACAACGACTTCTTCTGGGCCCTCGTACTGATCTCCACCGGCGAGAACATGCCGATCACCTCGGCACTGAACAACCTCTCCCGGGCAGTACTTCACCGACCCCAACCTCATCGCCGCCGCGCCCTGATCACCGCCGTACCCGTCCTGGCCGTGTACTTCCTGCTC
>NZ_AEJC01000067.1 GCF_000317595.1 Streptomyces ipomoeae 91-03
CCGAGCCCCGCTCCCGTCCGTCCACATTCGCGACCCGGACGGTGCGATTCTCGCCATACGCCGTGACGCGCCCCAGCCCCGCCCAGCGCGGCTCGTACGCCCTCACCTCGATCCCCCGGAAGTCCCGTCGCGCCCGGCACCGCCGGATCGAAGTCCCGTACACCCCGCTCCCCCTCCCGTGCGAGCACCACGAACCGCCGCTCTCCGGCCCCGACTCGCGCCTCCACCGGCGGCCTTGAGCCGGCGACCAGCAGAACCTTGCCTGTGAAGGGCTCCTGGTCCACGGTCGGCCCGTCCTCGACACGGGCCGTCGACAGCGCCCCGCCGGGCGCCCGCGCACATCTCCCGGAGATGGCCGGAAGTCGCCCTACGGGATGGTCCGCGAGTGGGGGCGGGGTGGCCCTCGGTGGTCATGACGTTCCCCTTGTCATGACGCCTCTCCCTGGCACGGCGTACCCGTCGACGCGGTGGTCGAGGCCCAGGCGTTCCCCTGAGCGTGCTGCCCGGAGAGAAGGTGCGGAACAGGCCACGGTGCTGAAGCGGCGCCACCGTCCCGTTGACGAGCCGCTCCAGGTCACGGCGCGGCTCGACGGGGCGGGGTGAAAGCCGTCGACGGCACCGCGCTGATGCCGGTCGGCGATCAGCTCGGCCGGATCGACGGGACCGCCCCGATACAACGGCCCCCGCGCCGTCTGCCGGAGCCCTCCCCCACCATGCCCGGGCTCGGCCGCGTGCTCACCACCCCCGAGAACGACCCGAAGGCTCACAAGAACCCACAGCTCATCGAGGTCCCGCCCGAACCCGACCGCCGCGTCCCGAAGTTCTCACACCGCCCCTCTCTCAAACGCCCGGCCGCCCATCGATCCCCTCTTGCTCTCGAAGCCGCCCCCTCTCTTGAATCCGCGTACCGGCGAGCGACCACGACGGCCGTGACCGGCGGTTTCCGACGGCCGCAGCCACCCTTCATGCACCGCCCGCCCTCGATTCCCCGTACCGCTCGCAGCCCCCTCTGTCTTTCGAAGCCGCCCACCTCTCGGATCCGCCGCAACGGCGAGCAACCACGACGGCGGTGACCGGCGGGTTACCGACCGACCGCAAGTACCTCCGACCGGCCTACGCGGCAGCGCGCCCGTCGAGGTCCCGCAAGAACGTCAGCACCGCACGCGCAGTCGCGTCGTTCTGGCGAAAGGCCGGCCCCCCGGTACGTGGCCGAGTGAACGCCCCCGGCGCACGGCTGTCGGTGTACGGCCCCAGCGCGAAACGCCTGGGATGAGGTCGCCCGGACCGATCCACTACCCGCCCGTCGGCAGGATCCACGGCGAGCAACCCCTCCGCGGTCTCGACCGCACCCCCGTCGGCGTACAGCCCGCGCAGCAACGCGTCCCGGGCCCGCGCAACCGTCGGCTCGGGCAACCGCGCCTCGACAAGCGCCCTCGCCTCCACCGAGGCCCCGGGCACGGTGGCACTCGACGCCCGGAACACCCCGTCCTCCGCGGCCACGACCATCCCCGCCCCGACGAACCTCAGGACCCCCGCCCGCGACAGCGCGAGCATCTGCCGCAGCCGTGGCCCGGGCGGCCCGGAGGCGAGATAGCTGAAGAACCCATGCCACCAGGCACCGATGTCACCGAGCCGAATCAGCTGCCCGTAGACGGACAACAGCCCGAAGAAGACCGCCAAGTCCGCACTGAAATCAGGATCGTGACGTCGACTCAGGTCACCTTCCACATAGCCTCTCAACCCCTCCTGGAACTCCTCGTACGACGCGTACCGCACCCCCTCCAACGGACGATCCAACGCGGCGAGATCGAGCCGGTCCGCCGGATCCGGAACGGCCGACGCCACCAGCACCGCACGCTCCCCCGCGTCCCCCACGGCCGCGTACTTCTCCTCGAAGTCCCCCCAGGCCATGGCAGTCCGCTCGGGATGGGCGGTGAACAGCCGATGGTAGTGCGCGAACCCCAACTCCTTCTCCACCAACGGCCACACATCCCGCCGAAAGTCGAACCCGTCCGCGCGAGCCAGCAGCTCATCGACCTCCGCCGGCCCGAAGAACCGAGGCAGCGGCGGCCGTTCCCCCTCCAGGTCGTACCCGATCTTCGAGTGGTACGGCACACCCCGCCGCGACCCGACATACAGCACGGGCTCCCGCCCGGACGGGCGATACGTCAACTCCCCACCGGAGCCACCGGAGCCGCCCGCGCCCCCCGAGCCCTCCGAGCCCTCCGAGCCGTCCGCATCACCCTCGTACCGCCCACCCCGCCCCTCCGTGAGCAGCACCATGAGGTCGACGAAGGCGAGCCCGAAGCCCCGTACGAGCACAGGTTCGCCGGGCGCGAGCAAGGACAGATCACTGTCGGCGGTGAAGTCCGGCGGCAGATGGACGAGCCCATGGGCGCGCGCGTACTTCGCCAACTCACCCTGCTCGTCGTCGAGTTCGGCGTCCAAGTGACCGAGCGCGAGGACGACGAGGTCCGCGAGCAGCGGCTCCGAACGCTCCTCCAGCCACACCCGCTGACGCCCCTCGCGCGCACCCTCGACCCGCAGCGCACGATACGGATGGTGCCGGACGGTGACCCCCTCGGGCAGCGCCGCCACCGCCCGCGCGTACACCCACCTCAGATACGCGCCCTGTATCCGCCGGTCCGGAAAGACCCGCCCGTCGAGCCCCGCCCACTCATGCAGGGTGGGCCCCTCCCGCACGGGACCGTCCATCCGTACCGTCTCGTCGGTGAACATCGTGACGTCCTCGGCCTGCGAGTTCATCCACAACAACGGCGACTGATCAGCGCGCCAGATACGCCCGGCCCCCGGCGGATACGGATCGACGAGATGAATGTCGAAGCCCGCTCCCACCGCCCCCGAACTCCCGTACGACTCCCCCACGTTGGCGGCGATCCGCTCGATCAGCCCCGTCCCCCGCGGCCCGGCCCCGACGATCACCACCGAGGGCCGCGACACACCTCTGGCACCAGTACCTGCACCGACACCGACACCGACACCCGCGTCGGCCCTGTTCACAGCAGGCTGTGACAGAACACGCGAAACGCTCGAAGCGGCAGAAGCAGAATAAGAAGAAGACGGCATGCGAAGGCTCCGTGGCACATCGAGTCGAACACGGGTGCCTTTCACACGCGGCGCATCCGGAGATGCGTGCGACCGAGCCCCTCAGCAACGGTCCGCACCGAGACTACGGCGGCCTTTCCCTTCACTGTCAAGTCACTGTCAAGGGTGTCCGTACTGTGAGCCGTACGTCTCACGTCGGTTGACTGACCACCGGATGCCTGTTCCACTTGGGCACATGCACTCGCAGCAGCGGCTGGTCACACGCTCCCACATCGACTTCGGTCGAGTGTGGTCCTCGTCCTGTTGAGCTGACCCCCTGCGCGCCCCCATTCCACAGGGGCGCCCTTCGCGTTTCTCTCCCCGCTCTCTTCCCTCTTCGCCTTCACACGCGCCCCCTCGCGCTCTTCTCCCCGTCAGCAGTCGCAGCAGTCGCACGCCTCACAGCAGTCGCAGTCCCGGCAGCAACCCTCCCGCTTCTTCCGGGACCACGGCCCTTCGTACTCCTTCGCACAGCACAACTGGCAGGTGCAGCACAGCAACCAGAACATCCCGCACCCCGCCCAGAACCCTCGCCGCTTCGGCGGCTGCGGCGAGGGCACACCACCGAAACCACCGACCCCACCACCACTACCGCCATGACCGCCGTACGCCCCACCGCCACCACCGGCAAACGGATTCCCACCGCTCCCGGCATACGGGTTCCCGCCGCCGCTCCCGGCGTACGGATTCCCACCACCCGCATACGGGTTCCCGTGCTGAACCGACCCGCCCAGCCTGTCCGGCTGCTGAGCCGACCCGTCCACCCCATGCGCCGCACACACCGGCACCGTCCCGAACGCCCGGTCCACCGAGCGCCGCAGTTCGTGCACGAGGAGCAGATGGGCCAGTTTGCCGTCCACGAAGTGGACCTCGCTCAGGGCGAGCCGGATGCCGTGCAGGGCGTCGTCGGCGAGGCGGCGGGCCTCGGTCAAGGACGTCCCCGTGGCGGTCAGCGGGTTCCAGGCACCGGAGGCGGTGTCGGCGGCCTGGTCCTCCACCGCGTCCAGCAGATGGGCGAGCCGTCCGAAGAGGCGACCGGCCTCGGCGAGCGGTTCGGCGTTGCCGGGGCGGCCGGCCAGGATCGCGGTGTGCGCGAAGGCCGCGGCGGTCGCGGTCTCGGTCGGCTCGGTGACGGTGAGCAGCGGCGTCCCCGGCCCGGCGAGCGCTTCGATGCCGGTCTGCCGGTCCACCGCGTCGACCAGCACGGCCGTGTCGAACCCGATGTCAGAACCCGTACGGGCCCCGGCGCGTCCCCAGCTCGTCGCGACCCGGCGCGCGGCGAGCGCCACCGGCCGCCGTGCGAGCAGTCCGTCCCCGTCGGCCATGTGGTCGCGCACCTTGGCCGAGGCGAGCACCAGCGAGACGGCGGCGGCGAGCCGCGCGCCCTCGCCCTGCGCGACGGACGCGGTGCGCATCCCGCGCAGCGGACAGGGCCCGGCGGTCCGCCGCAAGCCGGTGGTCCGCTCGGCCTGAGCTTCCGTCAGGACCGAGACCAGCAAGCCGTCGTAGTTGGTGACGACCCGGGCGAGCTGCCCGTGGTCCCCGCGCAGCGCGAGACAGAGCCCGCACAAATGCGCCATCCACTGTGTCCGCAGTCCCTCACCGAGCCGATGGCTGCAGGGCCTCACGATTCCGAACACGACACTCCCCCGTGTCATCCGCGTCCAGCGCGGTGCCTTCCGTGGTGTTCATCGAGGTCAATCGCGGGTCCAGCACACGACCGTGGCCCTCGACCGTCGCCGCATCGTAGCCGCCGGAACGTTCACCCGGACGCTCCGATACTCACCCAAACGCCGTGAACAATATTATTTCACTCCCAGTCAGCAAGTGTGTACGGCAGAGCCCTTGGGGCACATGGACTCTCGAGGAATTCGTTCTGCACCAGTACCGTCACGAAACCCCCGTGCGGCGTCTATCCACTTGGCGAGACATCCGCATCATGGACGACGATAGGGATGCGGAAACAGACAAAGACCGCTGTGAGAGGAGGCGTCCATGGGATCGGTGCGCAAGGCGAGTGCCTGGCTTGGCCTCGTCGACGACAACGATGACGAGCGTTACTACGACGACGACTACGCCGATGAGCGGGAGTCCGGCCCCGGCGAAGCCTGGGTCACCGACCCTCGGGTGAAGGTCGCGTCCGAGTCCGCGCAGGAGCAGGGCCGCCGGATCGGCACGGTCACGCCGGACAGCTTCCGCGACGCCCGGCACATCGGCGAGCTCTTCCGGGACGGTGTCCCGGTCATCATGAACCTCACGAACATGGAGTCCGGCGACGCCAAGCGTGTCGTCGACTTCGCCGCCGGTCTGATCTTCGGTCTGCGCGGCTCGATCGAGCGGGTGTCCAACCGGGTGTTCCTGCTGACGCCCGCCGACACGGAGATCGTCAGCGGCGAAGCCGCCGGTCGTCCGACCGACGGCTTCTTCAACCAGAGCTGAGGCAGGGCGGCTCACCCTGCCCGCCTTCCGGTGTCACATGGTCACCGGAAGGCGTCGAGACCGGTGAGCGCCTTGCCCAGCACCAGCTGGTGCATCTCGACGGTGCCCTCGTAGGTGAGCACGGACTCCAGGTTCGTCGCGTGCCGCATCACGGGGTACTCGAGGGAGATCCCGTTCGCGCCGAGGATCGTCCGGGCGGTACGGCAGATCTCGATGGCTTCTCGTACGTTGTTCAGCTTGCCGAAGCTGATCTGCTCGGGCCGCAGCCGTCCCGCGTCCATCCGCCGCCCCAGATGGTGGGCGAGCAGAATCCCCTTGTACAACTCGACCGCCATGTCGGCGAGTTTGGCCTGGGTGAGCTGGAACCCCCCGATCGGCTTCCCGAACTGCTCCCGTGTCTTCGCGTATTCGACGGCGGCCTCGAAGCAGGACCTCGCCGCCCCCATGGAGCCCCAGACGATCCCGTAGCGGGCGTGGGACAGACAGCTCAGCGGCCCCTTCAGCCCGGTGACCTCCGGCAGTACGGCATCGGCGGGCAACCGTACGTCGTCCAGCACGAGCTCACTGGTGACCGAGGCTCGCAGGGACCACTTGTGCTTGATCTCCGGCGCGGAGAACCCGGCGGTGTCCGTCGGCACGACGAACCCCCGGATCCCGTCGTCGGTCCGCGCCCACACCACCGCGACCCCGGCGACCGACCCGTTGGTGATCCACATCTTGCGCCCGTTGAGCACCCAGTCCCCGCCGTCGCGCTTGGCGTACGTCCGCATCGAGGCAGGGTCGGACCCATGATCCGGCTCGGTCAGTCCGAAGCACCCGATGACCTCACCGGAGGCCATCCGCGGCAGCCAAGCCCGCTTCTGCTCCTCACTCCCGAACCGGTGAATGGCGTACATCGCGAGCGAGCCCTGCACGGAGACCAGCGACCGAATCCCCGAGTCCGCCGCCTCCAACTCCAAACAGGCAAGCCCGTACTGCACAGCGCCGGCCCCGGCACACCCGTACCCGCTGAGCGACATCCCCAGCGCCCCGATGTCCCCCAGCTCCCGCGCCAGCTCCCGGATCCCGGGCAACTCCCCCTTCTCGTACCACTCGGCGACATGGGGCAGCACCCGATCCCCCGCCCAGTTCCGCACGGTGTCCCGCACGGCGAGGTCTTCGGGGTCGAGCAGATCGTCGAGCCCCAGCGGATCAGCGGGATCGAAGGGCGGCAGCTTCGCGGGCGCGGCCATGGGGGAACCTCCGGCTCACTAAAACTAGCGACGCTAGTAACGGGTCGACGCCGACGCTATGCGGCAGCGCCCCGCGCGTCCACCAATACACCGTTCGCAGTGCGGGCAATCGTGCCGCCCCCGCGCGCCGTCGCAGACTCAGCGCACCGACTCCGCGCGTACCCCCGGCTGTCCAGCCGTGGCCTCCCGAGGCCCCGGTACATCGGCGGAGCCCCCCGCAGGGACCCCGCACTCCATGACCCGGGGCAACCTCAGCGCCATGACCGCGCCCAGCACCAACAACCCCGCACTCACCAGCAACGTCACATGAAGCCCATGCACGAACGAGTCCCGGGCGGCATGCCGCAGCGCCTCCCCCGACGGCCCACCCAGCCGCCCCGCCACCTCGTAGGCCTCACCGAGCGAGTGCCCTGCGGCGGCGGAGGCCGACGAGGGCACCCCCGGCACCGACGACAGCCCGGGCGTGTACGCGGCGTTCATGACGCTGCCGAGGAGGGCGATACCGATGCCGGCGCCCAGCTGATAGGAGGTCTCACCGATCGCGGCGGCCCCACCGGCCGAGGAGGCGGGCGCCTCGCTGAGCATCGACTCGTACGCACCGAAGAGGGTCGTTTCCAGGCCGAAGCCCAGCAGGATGAACCCGGCCAGCAGGAGCCCCGTGTTGTCGTGGCGCCCCATCCCCGTCAGCAGGAGCACCGCGAACGCGGTGAGGCAGAAGCCGAGGGACACCATGAGGCGCGGCCCGAAGCGGTGGAGCATATGGGAGCCGACGAGCCCGGCGGCCATCGCGGCGATGGTGAGCGGCAGCAGCCGTAGCCCCGTCTCCAGGGGGGACAGTCCAAGAACCAGTTGCAGATACTGCGCCGCGATCAGCTCAAGACCCACCAGCGCGAGCATGGCCAGCACGATGCAGCCGACCGAGGTGCTGAACGCGGGCCGGGCGAACAGCCGCAGGTCCACCAGCGGATGCGCCCGGCGCCGCTGTCGTCGTACGAACAGGGCCAGCAGCCCGCCGCCGGCCAACAGTGACAGCGCGGTGGCCGGGTCGAACGGCGGGTGCCCGCCGCCGAGCCGCTTCACTCCGAGGACGACGGCGAAGAGACCGGCGGCGGCCATCAGGGCGCCCACCACGTCCCAGGGGCCGTCGCGGTCGCCGGTCGACTCCGGCAGGAGCAGTCGGCCGACCGGCAGGCTCACCAGCATCAGCGGGATATTGACGAGGAAGACGGAGCCCCACCAGAAGTGTTCGAGGAGGAACCCGCCGAGGAGTGGGCCGACGGCCGCGCCGACGGCGGCGACGGCGCTCCAGATGCCGATGGCGAGCGCCCGTTCACGCCGGTCGGGGAAGACCTGGCGCAGGATGGACAGCGTCGCGGGCATGATCATCGCGCCGCCGACGCCGAGCAGGGCGCGGGCGGCGATCAGGACATGGGGGTTGTCGGCGAGGGCCGCGAGTCCGGAGGCGACGCCGAAGAGGCCGTAGCCGAGGAGCAGGATCCTTCGACGGCCGACCCGGTCGCCGAGCGTGCCGAAGAGGATCAGCAGCGAGGCGCAGACGAGCGGGTAGCTGTCGACGATCCAGAGCAGTTCCATGCCGCTCGGCTTGAGGTCCTCGGTGACGGCGGGCACCGCCACATGCAGCACGGTGGCGTCGACGGCCACGAGCAGCAGGCTGACGCAGAGGACGACGAGGACGACCCAGCGGTTTGCACCGGCCCCGGCCTGCCGACGGCGTCGCGCAGCGGCCGTGGGCGTCCCGGACATGTACGTACCTCCCAGATGCTCTCGCGTTCGGCGGACCGCGGGGTGGGGACTCCCCGGGCTATGGCCCGGGAGGAGCGGCGTCCCAGGCCCGCGCAACGAAAGGCGAGTGAGCCGTCAGGGTACGCGAGTCCCGGCCGGGGGAACGTGGCGGGAGTCTCATGAAAGCTTCATACGACATGTGGCGTACGCCACGGCAGTGGCCGTCCATGGCTCCTCCATGGGTCCTTCATCACTCGTCCCCGGGTCGCGATGATCACCCGTCCGTGATCCGTCCGTCACGCTCCATCACCGTCTCTCACGGATCACCACGTGTGACGGTCCCGGCCGGTTCCGGGTGGCGCCGATAATCGAGCGCGTGACCGATCTTGATACGCGCCCGGCGCCGCCACTGCTGAGCCGGGCCGCCCCCGCGCTCCTCGGGTACGCCGCCGTGCGCGCCCTCGGACTGGTGGTCCTGGCCGTGTGGAGCGCGGCGCGCGACAAGAGCGCCCTGACGCTGCTGTCGGCCCGCTGGGACTCGCTCTGGTACACGAGGGTGGCGGAACTGGGCTACGGCTACGAGGTGCGGCTGCCGAACGGCGACGTGCACTCGAACCTGGCCTTCTTCCCTCTGCTCCCCTGGCTGGAGCGGGCGGTGTCGGCGGTGACCCCGCTGTCGTACGCGCACGCCGGTCTGGTCGTGAGCACGCTGGCCTCGCTCGCCGCGGCCTGGGGGATCTTCGCGGTGGTCGACCATGTGTACGGCCGCCGGGTGGGGGTGTACGCCGTGCTGCTGTGGGCGGTGCTGCCGGTCGGGGTCGTGCAGTCGATGGCGTACACGGAGTCACTGTTCACCGCGCTGGCCGCCTGGTCGCTGTACACCGTGCTGACCGGCCGCTGGGTGATCGCGGGCGCCCTGGCCGCGCTCGCGGGGCTGACCCGCCCGGTGGGGCTCGCGGTGGTCGCGGCGGTGTGGGCGGGCGCGATCGCCTCCCATCTGCGGGATCGGCGCCCGGATCCGGGGTCGGGGCCGAAGGCGGGTCCCGGGTCGGGGTCGGAGGCGGGTCTCGGGTCGGGGCCGAAGGCGGGTCCCGCGTCCGGGCCGGAGGCGCCCTTCGCTCCCCCGTTCGTACGGAGCCGGGGTGCGACGGCATCGGACGGCTCCCCTGTTCGTGCGCGCGCCATCGGGATGCTTCTCGCGCCCCTGGGTGCCGCCGGTTACGTACTGTGGGTGGGTCACCGTACGGGCAGGGGTCCGCTCGGCTATCTCGATGTCCAGGCGGGCTGGCGCAACGGTTTCGACGGCGGTTACGCCTTCGCCCGTTTCGTCGCCGACAAGTTCACCTCGTTCCCGTCGGCCCTGGCGGGTGTCGGGCTGATCATCGGGGTGGCGTCGGTCGTCCGGCTGTACGTCGTCTGTGTGAGACAGGGGCAGCCGCTGCCGCTGTTGGTGTACTCGGGGATCGTCACCGCGCTGGCCCTGTGCGCGTCGAGCTACTTCGGCTCGAAACCACGCCTGCTGATGCCCGCCTTCCCCCTGCTGCTGCCCCTGGCCGTGGCCCTGGCCCGGACGCGTACGCGCAGGTCAGCGGCGATTCTCGGCGGTGTGGCGGCGCTGTCGGCGGTCTATGGCGCGTTCTGGCTCAATGGCTCCGGTCCCCCATGATCGACGGGTGACGCTCGGCGAGCGGTTGCGTAATTCGGCGCAATCAATCGGTGAACGAATTCAAAAGCGCAGTAAAACGGGTGGTCTGCATTGAGCCATGGAATTGAAGGCGAGATGGCGCGGCGATTCCCCATTCGACAGAGATAATCATCATTCTGAGAGCAATCCCACATCACGGCGTCATCACAAAGCCGGTGATTCACACCGCGTACGCACTCACTCGCTGTAACGTCGATTGAGTGCGTACCGAACGAAAGCCGACCCGTCTTCTGGACCGGGTCTTCTCCAGGCTGGACCGTGAGCCGGAACGACCGGCCCACATCGATGTACCGGTGATGACCCGGCACAGGGTGGTGCTCTTCGCCTCGACCCTGGCCTTCTACATCGCCATCGTGTGGGCCGTGGTGATCACGTCGTGGCTCGTGCGGCTCGACTGGCAGATCATGTTCTTCCGGCCGTACCAGCAGTGGTCGGAGATCCACGCGTTCCTCGACTACTACGTCGTCCTGGGCCAGCGCGGCCCCACCGCGGTGATGGTCGCCGCCTGGCTGGGCTGGCGCTCCTGGAGACAACACACCCTGCGCCCGCTGCTCGCGCTCGGCGTCTCCCTGCTGCTGCTGAACATCACGGTCGGCGCCGCCAAGATCGGCATGGGGCGGCTCGGCCCGCACTACGCGACCGAGATCGGCTCCAACGAGATGTGGCTGGGCGGCGACATATTTCCCTCGGGACACACCGCGAACGCCGTGGTGACCTGGGGCATCCTGGCCTATCTGGCGTCGACCCCGCGAGCCAGACGCTGGCTGTCCGCGCTGTCCGCCGTGACCTCGCTCGGCGTCGGTCTCACCACGGTCTACCTCGGTACGCACTGGCTGAGCGACGTCCTGCTCGGCTGGGCCGCCGGGCTGCTGATCCTGCTGGCGCTGCCCTGGTTCGAGCCGGTGATCACCCGCGCCGAGACCTGGCTCTTCTTGCTGCGGGACAGCTGGCGCGACCGCCGTACGGCACCCGTCCCGGCGCCCGCCGCCGTGGCCACGGCCCCGCTGCGGGGTGCCGCCGGGGAGCCCGCGGGCGCCCCCGACACGACCATCGCCGCCCGCTCGACGCTCCCGTCCGTCCAGCCGCTCCATCTGGCCCCCGGGCCGCATCTGACGAGGTCGGAGCGGACCCCGGTCACCCCGATCGGGTCCCGCAGGCCGCCCCATCCCGACCGGGTGGCGCGCGGCGCGTCCTCGGCCCGGACGGCCGCCGGGGGCTGACACGAGACAGCGGGTCCGGTACGCACGACCATGTCCCGTACGGCCGCACGGGTTGGCGTGCTTGATGATCGCGACGCAGGGCTCGGTGTGGTCGTACGCGGCACGGCGGGCGGCGTCCGTGTCCGTGTAGTTGTTGTACGACATCTCCTTGCCGTGCAGCTGTTCGGCCTCGGCGAGGCCGACGCCGCCCGTGGGCGCGGGGTCGATGTAGAGCGCGGCGGGCTGGTGCGGGTTCTCGCCGTA
>NZ_AEJC01000068.1 GCF_000317595.1 Streptomyces ipomoeae 91-03
CCTAGAATGACTACGAATGACTACGAACGGCTACGAGCGCCTACGGACGACTCCGATTGCCAGGCACCAAAGGCCTGCAAGTACAAGCAGGGACTACCGGCCTACAAGTACAAGCCCGTGGAGTCCTCCGAGCCCTCGAAGCGGTCGGCGGCCACGGCATGCAGGTCGCGCTCACGCATGAGCACGTACGCGACGCCGCGGACCTCGACCTCGGCACGGTCCTCGGGGTCGAAGAGGACGCGGTCGCCGGTCTCGACGGTCCGGACGTTCTGGCCGACCGCGACGACCTCGGCCCAGGCGAGGCGCCGGCCGACGGCCGCCGTCGCGGGGATCAGGATGCCACCGCCGGAACGCCGCTCGCCCTCGGCGGTGTCCTGCCGCACGAGCACACGGTCGTGCAGCATCCGGATGGGCAACTTGTCGTGGTGGGTCTTCTCGCTCACGCCCCGAACCTACCTGTCTTCGTCAGCCCCTACGACGCCGAGTGCCGAGAGCGAGGAGTCCGACGACGCCGACGACCACGAGGGCGACCGGCACGATGCGCTCCATCCGGGGCGCCCCGTCCTCGCTGACCAGCTGGCCCTTCACATCACTCACGACGCGGTTGACCGAGACGTACGCCTTGCCGAGGGTGTGGTCGATGTTGGAGACCACCTTGGCCCTCGCGTCGCCGACGATGGTCTTCGGGTGCACCCGGACGCCGATCTCGTCGAGCGTCTCGGCGAGCGTGTCGCGGCGGCGCCTGATGTCCGCCTCGATCTCGGCCGGGGTTCTGGTGTCCGAGCTGTCCGCCACCGCGCTGCCTCCCGTTGTCGTATGCGTCACGGACAGTCTGTCAGCTCCGCCCACCGCCGCGCCGCCAGGGCCCGCCGTTACGCTGGACCGATGAGCGAGCGACTCCAGCCCGGGGACGTGGCCCCCGCCTTCACCCTTCCCGACGCCGACGGCAACGAGGTGTCCCTGTCCGACCACAAGGGCCGCAAGGTCATCGTGTACTTCTACCCGGCCGCCCTGACGCCCGGCTGCACGAAGCAGGCCTGCGACTTCACCGACAACCTCGACCTCCTGGCCGGCGCCGGCTACGACGTCATCGGCATCTCTCCCGACACCCCCGAGAAGCTCGCCAAGTTCCGCGAGAAGGAGTCCCTGAAGGTCACCCTCCTCGGCGACCCCGACAAGCAGGTCCTCGACGCCTACGGCGCCTTCGGCGAGAAGAAGAACTACGGCAAGACCTACATGGGCGTCATCCGCTCCACCATCGTCGTCGACGAGGAGGGCAAGGTCGAACGCGCCCTGTACAACGTCCGCGCGACAGGTCACGTGGCAAAGATCATCAAGGACCTGGGCATCTGAGACCCACCTGGCGCAGGGGCGGCCGAAGGCAACGAGCAACTCCCGGTACGATGACAAGCGGCTAGCGGCGGTGGCGCAACCGGCGACGCAGCAGACTTAGGATCTGTGGCCCTTGATCGGGCTTGAGGGTTCGAATCCCTTCCGCCGCACATGAACGGCCTGCGAATCGAATGATCGATACGCAGGCCGTTTCTGTGGACAGCTCAGCCCAACAGCTCCCGCACCACCGGCACCAGCGCCCGAAACGCCTTCCCCCGGTGGCTGATCGCGTTCTTCTCTTCCGGGGTCAGTTCGGCGCAGGTCCTCGTGTCCCCCTCCGGCTGGAGGATCGGGTCGTAGCCGAAGCCGTTGGTGCCCACGGGGGTGTGGCGCAGGACGCCCCTCAGGCGGCCCTCGACCACGCGTTCCGTGCCGTCCGGGAGGGCCAGGGCTGCCGCGCAGGCGAAGTGGGCGCCTCGGTGTTCGTCGGGGATGTCGGAGAGCTGGGCCAGCAGCAGCTCCAGGTTGGCCTTGTCGTCGCCGTGCCTGCCGGACCAGCGGGCGGAGAAGATGCCGGGGGCGCCGTTCAGGACGTCGACGCAGAGGCCGGAGTCGTCGGCGACGGCGGGCAGGCCGGTCGCCCGGGCGAGGGCGTGGGCCTTCAGGAGGGCGTTCTCGGCGAACGTCACGCCGGTTTCCTTGACGTCGGGGACGTCGGGGTAGGCGTCCGCGCCGACGAGGTCGTGGGTGAGACCTGCGTCGGCGAGGATCGCCTTCAGTTCGGTGATCTTTCCGGCGTTACGGGTGGCGAGGATCAGGCGGGTCATGGGGACCAGTATCGCCAGCCGTGACAGTGGCTTGTCGCGCCGGAGGCGCGTCCGGACCGGCCGGAGGCGCCGGGGCGCGTCCGGGACCGGGCGGAGGCTCGTGCGGCCGGTTCTTACGACGTGCAGACCTTCGTCAGTTCGCCCGCCGCGCCCGTGATGCCGCTGAGGTCGGGGGTGGCGTCGCCGTTGTCGACGGCTGTCTGGACGTCGTCCACGGCCTTCTGGAGGTCGTCGACGGCCTTGTTGACGTCGGCGTTGTCGGTCTTGTCGCCGATCTCCTTCAGGTTCTCGTCGATGGAGTTGAGGGACTCCTCCAGCTGCGTCGGGTCGTTCGACGCGTTCGCGACGGCCTGCTGGAGGTCGGACACGCTGTTGGCGATGGCCTCAGCGGTCTGGACGCAGTCCAGGGCCTTGTTCACGGCGTCGCAGCCGGTGGTGAGCCCGGCCGTGAGCGCGACGGCGGCTACGGCTCCGGCGATGGCGGTGGTACGACGTCGGCGGCTCGCGGCCATGGAACGGTCCTCCTGTTGGTCGGTGCTGGGCGTAGGCCTGACGGCCCCCGTCGGTTCGGTTCTCGGTGCTGCGGTGTGGCTGGGCGCACGGTGTGTGCCGTGCGCCCGTACTGGCAAGGACGCGGGCGGGGGCGCCGTGGTTGCCGGCGCCGGCCACCCTTCTTGGTGTGTCCTTTACCTTTCGAGGACCGTATCAAGTGCCTTGGCCTGGAGGAGGGCGAGTTCCGTGCAGCCGGAGACGGCGAGGTCGAGCAGGGCGTCGAGTTCCTCGCGGGCGAACGGTTCGGCTTCGGCGGTGCCCTGGACCTCGACGAAGCGGCCGTCGCCGGTGCAGACGACGTTCATGTCGGTCTCGGCCTTCACGTCCTCCTCGTAGCAGAGGTCGAGCAGGGGGACGCCGCCGACGATGCCGACCGAGACGGCGCTGACGGTGCCGGTCAGGGGCTGGCGGTTCGCCTTGACGAGCTTCTTGCGCTGGGCCCAGGCGACGGCGTCGGCCAGGGCGACGTACGCGCCGGTGATGGCCGCGGTGCGGGTGCCGCCGTCGGCCTGGAGGACGTCGCAGTCGAGGACGATCGTGTTCTCGCCGAGCGCCTTGTAGTCGATGACGGCGCGCAGGGAGCGGCCGATGAGGCGGGAGATCTCGTGGGTACGGCCGCCGATCCTGCCGCGTACGGATTCGCGGTCGCCGCGGGTGTTGGTGGAGCGGGGCAGCATGGAGTACTCGGCGGTGACCCAGCCTTCGCCGCTGCCCTTGCGCCAGCGCGGGACGCCTTCGGTGACGGAGGCGGTGCAGAAGACCTTGGTGTCGCCGAAGGAGATGAGGACGGAACCCTCGGCGTGCTTGCTCCAGCCGCGTTCGATGGTGACCGGGCGGATCTGTTCGGGCGTGCGGCCGTCGATTCGAGACATGGCGTTGAGCCTAGTCGTACCTATGGAGGGGCCCCTCCCTCGGCGGGATGGGGCCCCTTCAGATGAACCGGTGGTTCACATCATGTCTTCGATCTCGGCCGCGATGGGGTCGGCGTCGGTGCCGATGACGACCTGGATGGCTGTGCCCATCTTGACGACGCCGTGGGCGCCGGCGGCCTTGAGCGCGGCCTCGTCCACGAGGGAGGGGTCGTTGACCTCGGTGCGCAGTCGGGTGATGCAGCCTTCGATCTCTTCGATGTTGTCGAGGCCGCCGAGCCCGGCGACGATCTTCTCAGCCTTGGTGGCCATGGCAGTTCTCCCTGATCTCCCAGTGTGCGGGACCGTCCCGCGACTGGTCTACACCACTTGGGGAACTGCCGCCAAATAAATGTCGCCGGGCTGTGCGGCCCGGGGTCAGCCGGTCGGCGATTCGGCGGTCCTGGACGGTCCGCCGGATGCCGTCTGCCCGTCCGACGTCGCCTGCCCGTCCGACGTCGCCCGGCCGTCGGGTGTCTCGGTGGCTTCCGTTCCACCGGTCGCGTCGAGGCTCCGCAGCGCCGGCAGGGCGACGATCGCCAGGGTGACCGCGCACCAGGCGATGGCGAGGAACGCTCCGGTCTGGCGCAGTCCGACCCATTCGACGACGAGGCCGGCGGTCAGGGTGCCGAGGGGGACGGCGGTCATGGAGACGGCGTTCTGGAGGCCGAGGACCCGGCCGCGGACCTCTTCGGGGATGCGCTCGGTGACGAGGACCAGGAAGAGGGCGGGCAGGGGTCCGGCTCCGGCTCCGGCCAGTACGGCGGCGACCCACATGACGGGGACCGGGGGCAGCAGGGCGAGTCCGGCGATGCCGATCGTGGAGGTGAGCTGCGCGGCGACGAAGACGGCCCGGCGGGAGAAGCGGGTGCCGATGGCGGCGTAGACACTGGCGCCCGCGATACCGCCGACGGCCAGCAGGGAGACCACGACGCCGAAGCCGCCGGGTGAGTCCTTGCCGACCAGGTGGACGGGGAGGACCAGGTTCTGCAGGGGGGCGAGGACGGCGACGCTGCCGGCCGAGACGAAGGTGACGGCGGTGAGGACGCGGTCGCCGCGCAGGACGCCGAAGCCGCGCTTGACGTCGCCGCGCAGGCCGGTGCCCTCGCCCGTGGCGGTGGGCTGGGCGCCGATGGCCCTGGGCAGGGCGAGGGTGACGAGGGCGGCGAGGGCGGAGCAGCCCGCGGTGAGCCAGAGGACGGTCGCCGGGTCGACGAGCATGATGAGTCCGCCGGCCGCCGCCGGGGCGAGGATGACCACGCCGCCGGCGATGCTTTCGCGGAGGCCCGCCAGGCGTTCCATGCCGGTGCCGGTGGCCTCGGCGATGTCGGGGGCGAGGGCCTCGCGGGCGGTCATGCCGGGTACGTCGAAGACGGCGCCGGCGACGCCGAGCAGGACGAACCAGGCGACGGTGAGGCCGATGAGGCTGTCGACGACGGGGAGGGCGGCGACGCAGGCGGCGGAGGCGAGGTCGGCGCCGATGGAGAGCCTGCGGCGGCCGACGCGGTCGATGAGTACGCCGCCGAGCACGGCCGACAGCAGCATCGGCAGGGCGCTCGCGGCGGCGACGAGCCCGACGGCGGCGGCGTCACCGGTGCGCAGCAGGACCAGCCAGGGCAGGGCGATGGAGGCCACGGTGTTGCCCAGCAGGGACAGACCGTGCGAGAGGAGGTAGAGCGGCAGCATCGGGGCATTCTGGTCGGGGGCCGGTGGCCGGCCGGACGGGTCTGGAGGTGGTGGGGTTCAGCGGCTCATCCCGGGGCACCGAACGCGTAGCGGGAGATGTGGCCGATGCGGCCCAGGACCGGGAGGCGGGAGAGGACTTCGGTGTCGAAGCGCATGCGTAGCCGCATGGTGCGGGGGAGGTGGCGCAGGTCGGCGCCGGCCGCGGTGGCGTACGCGCTGTCGGCTTCGATGAGCCGCAATCCGGGTATCCGGCGCTCCAGTTCGCGGGGGTCGTCGACGCCCCAGGCCAGTCGGGCTCCTGTTTTGCGGAAGAGGGTCAGGGAGCGGGTGGAGCGGACGGCGAAGCGGGAGTAGGTGTCGAAGAGCAGTTCGCCGTGCGGGAAGTGCGCGATGAGGGTGCGCAGCATGTTCGGGCCCTCTTCGGCGGTGAGGTACATGGTGAGGCCCTCGGCGACCACGAGGACGGGGCGGTCGGTGGGGACGCGCGCCGGCCAGTCGGGGTCGGTGACGGAGGCGGCGAGGGTCTCGTGGCCGGGGCGGGCGGGGTAGAGCCGCTCTCGGACGTCGATGACATCGGGTTGGTCGAGGTCGTACCAGCGGACGCCGGGGCCGGGGGCGAGGCGCTCGTACCGGCTGTCGAGTCCGCAGCCGAGGTGGACCACGGTGGACTCGGGGTGGGTGTCGAGGAAGGCGCGGACTCGGCGGTCGAAATAGCGGGCGCGCAGGGCGACGCCGACGGCGGAGGCCTCGGTCATTCCGAGACGGTCGAAGTCGTAGTCGATGCGGTCCGCCAGTTCGGCGGCGATTCGGTCGCCGAGCAGGGGGTGTGCGGAGCGGGCGTCGAGTGCGCGGGCGTAGAGGGGTGCGAGCAGGGTCTCCGCCGCTCCGGTGAGGGAAATCTTCAGGTCCCGGTCAGACACGGGTTCGGACACGGGTTCTCGCCTCTCTGCACACGGAAATATGGATGGCGGGAAATATTTATTTCGCGAGCGCACCGAGAGCGCACCAAGAGTGCAAGGTAAAGCCCTCGGTAGAGATTTATCGATCATCAATACAGCCCGCAGACACTCCTCTTCACAACCTGTCGCAAGCCGATCACAGGAGCACCATACACCGTACAAGCCGACCCGTCCGACTGTCCAGTACGGCCCTCACCTGCACATATGAAGCCGAATGCGCGTACGACCTGCCGACTCGCCCGACATCCACCCACGCATGGGCACACATTCTCCACGAGTACATGCAGGACGAACGTTTTCGGCCAACCTATACCCGGACTTGGCATGATGTTGACTCGCGTAATTACCGCTCCTACGGTGATTCGAGTTGCCGCTACCGGCTCCGGGGGTTGTTTTCGTGCCTTCCGCAATGTCCGCCGTCACACCCACCGTCAAAAACGTTTCCCTTGTTTCCATGCCATGGAACAGTGTCACTCGACCTTCGATTCAGGTCGGAATTCTGCGCTCGCTCGCCGAAAGTGAAGGCTGGCGGGTGGACTCCAGATTCGCCTATCTGGATTTCTACGGTCTGGCCCAGCGAATGCTCGGTTTCTCCGAGGAGAAGTGGGCGGACGCCTACGAACTGGTCTCCGAGAAGCTGTACCACCTCTCGGTGGGCGACTGGATCTTCTCGTGCCGGCGCGGCGACGCCGAGCGGCGGGAGGCGTACTTCGCCCAGTTGCGGGCCCGGCGGGTCGACGACGCGGCGATCGAACTGGTGGACGCGTTGCGCGCGGTGGCGGACCGGCATGTGGAGGAGACGGCCGCGGCGCTCATGGAGTCCGCGCCGGCCGTGGTCGGGTTCACCTCGATGTTCAGCCAGAACGGCCCGTCCCTGGCGGTGGCGGAACGCCTGCGGGCGCTCGGCTACACCGGCGTGATCGTCCTCGGCGGCAGCAACTGCGAGGGCTCCATGGGCCGCGCCCTGCTCGCCAACTACCCGGCGGTGGACGCCATCGTCGACGGCCCCGGCGAGGACGCCTTCGTCACCCTCCTCCGCCAGGTCGAGGCCGGCACCCCGCCCCGCACCCACGGCCGTCTGGTCACCCGGCTGCCCGCCGACACCGACAGCGCGCCGGCCGCGCCGCTGACCACGGCGGACCTGGAGGTGCCGAGCCCCAACTACGACGGTTTCTTCGAGCAGTTACGGGCAGCGGGCCTGCACTCCCTCGAACCCGAGATCACCCTTCCCGTGGAGTTCTCCCGCGGCTGCTGGTGGGGCGCCAAGACCCACTGCACCTTCTGCGGACTCAACGGCGCCACCATGACCTACCGCAGCAAGAACCCCGACACCGTCGCCGACGAACTCCGCCACCTCATGGACCGCTACGGCGTCCTCGACTTCTTCGCCGTCGACAACATCCTCGACCTCAAATACCTCGACACCGCCCTGCCACTGGTCGAAAAACTCAACACCGACCACTCACTCTTCTTCGAGGTCAAGGCCAACATGGAATGGGCGGACATCCGGGCGGTCAGGCGGGCCGGGGTACGGTCCGTGCAGCCGGGGATCGAGAGTCTGAGCACGGAGGGGCTGAAGCATCTCCGGAAGGGCGCGACGGCGTACCAGAACATCCGGTTCCTGCTCGGCTGCGCCGAGTACGGGGTGCGGGCGGACTGGAACATCCTCACCGGTTATCCGCACGAGACACCGGAGTCGATCAGCGCGCAACTCGATGTCGTCGCGTCGCTGACGCATCTGACGCCGCCGCACATCACGCTGATCCGCTTCGACCGGTTCAGCCCGTACGTCGAGGCCCCCGAGAAGTACGGGCTCACCCTGACCAGCCCGTTGCCCGGCTACCGGTACGCCTACCCGGACCTCTCCCCCGAGGACCTGTGGAACATCGCGTACCACTTCGAGGGCGACTTCACGGACGACCCGCGCAACGGGCCGGTCCGGCGGCGGCTGGCCGCGCGGGTGCGGCTGTGGCGTCAGCACCACGAGTCGGCGCGGTTCACCTACCGGCTCGGCTTCGACTCGCTCACCCTCACCGACGAACGTCCCGGACTGCCGTCGCACACGACCACCCTCAGGGGCGAGCAGGCACGTCTGTTCCGCGCCGTGATCGGCGGCACCCGGTTCCGCGACCTCCAAGGGCGCGAGTGGCAGGGGGAACGCTGGGACCAGGCCCTGGAAACGCTGCACTCCTGGCGGAGGAAGCGGTGGGTCTACATCGAAGGCACGAAGGTCATCGCACTCGCCGTACGCGAACAGCCCTCGGCCTATCGCACCCCACCGCCCAAGGGCACTCCCCGGCGGGCTCGTAACCCCGTACCGCTCACGCTCACCGCCCGACCGTAAGGAGGCCGCCCATCGCGCGGATCCGGGCCACCGCGTCTCGACACGAAGAAGAACAGCACGACGGCAAGAGAGCAAGGAATCGAAGGAAACCAAGGCCACAGGCCGACGAAAGGATCGAGCAATGGGACCCGTAGTCGTATTCGACTGCATGACGGCGGACTTCCTCAACGACGACCCCAACAACGCGGAACTGAGTGCCCTGGAGATGGAGGAGCTGGAGTCCTGGGGTGACTGGGACGGCGACGTCACCTCATGACCGTCACCTCATGAGCGCCGGCCGGTGAGTAACCGGCGGGTGTGAAGTCGGCGAGACGGACTACCGGGAGAGGGAGCATGCTCGAAGCGACGGCGACGGAGTGCGCGCTGCGCGAGGTCGTCTACCGTTCGTATCCGTCGGAGCGAACGGTGACCGTGCGGTGCACCGTACGCCCCGCCGAGGGCAGCGCCCGTGCCGATGGGTACGGCACCGCCGCGACGAAGGCCGTGGCCCGGCTGAAGGCCCTGTCCGAAGCCGTGGAACGGCTGGTGGCGTGTACTCCCTTCGCCTCGGTGGTCCGTCCGCCGACGACCTCACGGGGCTCCGGGGCGGTCCCGCCCTTCCCGGCGTCCGGGGTGCGTACCGTGCCGGACGGTTGCGCGAGCCGGGTGTACCGGCCGCTGACCGGGGGCGGGCCGCGCCGGGTGCCTCTGTACTGGTCCTCGCCGTGGACCGCCGGCGAGGAGTTACGGGCGGCCGTGCTGACGGCCCCCGAGGCGCGGCTGTCCAGCACGGTCGGCTGGGCGGTGGCGCCGACGCCCGAGGCGGCCCTGCACGGGGCGCTGCTGGAGCTGACGGAGCTGCTGAACCACGGGGTTTTCCTGCACCGCTCTCTGGCGGGGCCGAGACGGCCGGCGGCGGGTGACGAGACGCTGGTGCTTCCGCTCGGCGGCCCGGTGCGTACGCCGACCGTGCTCGCCGTGGCGTACGGGCGCGGGCGGCGGATGCCCGCCACCGGGCTCGGCTGCGGTGCCACCCGGGCCGAGGCCACCGACCGGGCCCTGCTGGAGCTCGCGCAGGCCGAGACGATGTGGCGGTCGAACCCCACCGCCGTACCGGCCGAGCGCTTCTTCCTGCGCCGCTTCGAGCGCTGGCCGCTGCTCGGGCGCTGCGCGACCTTGGACTTCGACTTGAGCGGCCATGGGACGCCGTACGACGACGAGCGGTCCGTGGCGTCACCCCTGGAAGAGCTGGAGGCCGGCGGGATCAGTGTGTGGGCCGACTCCGGTGCCGTCGACATCTCAGGCCCGGACACCCCCAGGACCCGCCTCTGCTTCGCCCATGTGGTGTCGGATCCGCAGCCCCTCCTGGGCCTTGTCCGCGCAGGCATCCCCGTGTTCGACACGGGAGAAGTGAGGAGGACCCTTGACCCGCCCCGCCGAGACCGACCTGCCCACCACGCCCGATCTGCTGACCACCGCGCTGCTGGACGGGGCCGCCAAGGACGACGTACCGCCTGAGCGGGAGACGGACATCCAGCGGGCCCTGTCCTCCGTCGGGGACTGGCTGGCCGCGGAGCGGCTGACGGCCGACATCCGCAAGTACGGCATCGAGTCCGCGCCCACGTACGAGTGCAGCTCCGGGACGCCGAGGGGGCGCTGTGCTCGCGCAGCTCCGCAAGGGCTGGGGCACCGGAGCATGGCGAGCGCGCTGTTCGAGAGCGCCGAGCACTACCACCTGGACTGGCGCCGCGATCCGAGGGCGGCCGAGGCGGAGTTCCGGCCGGGGCGGGACATCGCCGGGCAGGCCACCGCCCGCCGGTCCGCGCTGCTGCGGCGGCTCGGCGGGATCATGCCGGACTCGCCCGTGCTGACCCGCGCGTACCGGCCGGTGGAGGAGGCCCTGACCGGGCGGGCGAGCGACGCGGCCGGCCACCGGCACCCGGTGTTCCTGCGGGACGGCGGCTACCGCAACTGGCCGCACCCCGACGACGACCGGTCGTTCCAGCCGCTGTGGCACTACACCTCCAGCGCCGGGTACGCGGCGGGCGCCACCCTGCACGAGGCGCTGGTGCACGCCGTCAACGAGCTGATCGAACGGGACGCCTGGTCGTACCAGCTGGCCCGCTCCTACTTCGGGCTGCCCGGCGAGGGGCCCGAGCTGCGGGTCGTCGACCACGACAGCCTCCCCGCCGAACTGCGCGAACTGACGGGCACGATCGAGGAGGTGCGCCGGGCGCCGGTCCTGATCGTCTCCATCGCCTGCGACACCGGCGTACCCGCCTATGTGGTGTGCGACGCGGAGAGCCGGGAGGACGTGCGGCTGATCGGCAGCGGTGCCTCGCCGGTGCGGACGTACGCGCTCCAGCGGGCGCTCCTCGAATACCTCCAGGTGCGCACGATGTTCGAGCACGGGCCGGTGGACGCGGACACCGAGGCCGGGCAGATCGCCACCGCGCTGGCCCGCTATCCCCGCCATCTCGCCGCCGCCCGCTTCGACATCCACCGACTTCCGCATGAGATGAGGGAGTTCGACGCCGACGACGGGCTGCCCCTGCTGCCCGCCGCCGCGTCGCCCGAGGAACTGCTGCGGCATCTCGTGGAGCGGCTGCGGGAGGTGGGTGTCGACGTCCACTACCGGGTGCTGACGCCGCCCGGGGCGGTGACCGTCGTCGATGTCGTCGCGCCGGGGCTGGAGATGTTCGACAAGGCGCGGGCGGGCTATCCGGTGCTGCCCACCGGGCGGCTGGGCGAGCGGCTGCGGCCGGGCACCAGTGGGGGTACGGGCCGTGGGGGTGCGCCGAAGTGAGGCTCACGCTCGTGGCACCGCCCTGGAACAGCCTGTACCGGCCGTCCATACAGATCGCCACCCTCGCCGCGTTGGAGGGCGAGGGGGACGGGGATCCGATCACCCCGGTGTACGCGTACCTGGACTGGTTCGAGTACGCCGTCGAGGCGCTGGAGTGCGATCCGGCGGAGTTCGTCACCGTGTACGACACGATCGGCGAGGAGCTGTACGGGCTGGGCGTAGGGGACTGGATCTTCGGCGGCGTCCTGGACGCCCATGGCGCGCAGGCGGAAGAGGACACGCGTGCCCGGTACGCCGCCTTCCTCACCGAGAACGGGGTGGCCGAGGAGCTGGTGGCGCGGGTGCTGGCGCTGCGGGCGGTGGCGCCGCGGTTCATCGCCGGGCTCGCCGAGCGGCTGCTGGGGACGGGCGCGGAGTGCTTCGGGTTCACCACGTCGTTCAGTCAGCTGATGCCCGCGCTGGCCGTGGCCCGGGCGCTCAAGGACCGGGCGCCCGACCGGCTGGTGCTGCTCGGCGGCGCGAACTGCGACCGCCCGATGGGGCAGGCCGTGATGCGGGCGTACCCGTTCGTCGACGCGGTCGTGCAGGGCGAGGGCGAGGCGGCGGTGGCCGCGATCCGCGCCGCGCGCGATGTGGGCGACCTGACGGCGGCCCCCGGTCTGGTCCTGCGGCACGAGGGCGGGCTGCGGGTGTCGCTGCCGACCGTGCAGCCGGCCGAGACCGCGCCCGTACCCCGGTACGCGGAGTACTTCGAGCGGCTGCGCGCGCTGCCGTACGGCGAGCTGATCAGCCCGCACGTGGCCCTCCCGTTCCAGATGTCCCGGGGCTGCTGGTGGGGCGAGAAGCTGCAGTGCACGTTCTGCGGCGAGAACGGCAGCGGCATGGTCTACCGCTCCAAACCGGGCCGACAGCTCACCGAGACGCTGCGCCGGCTGACCGAGGAGCACGGGGTGTTCGACACCTACGCGGTCGACACGATCCTCGCCCGCAACGACAACGGCCTCGCCGAACTCGCCGCGGCGGAGGTCGACATCACCACGTTCTTCGAGGTGAAGGCCAATCTGGGGCCGCGTGAGCTGGGCGAGATGCGGGCGGCGGGCGTCACCATGGTGCAGCCGGGCATCGAGAGCCTGAGCAGCGGTGCGCTGAAGCTGCTGCGCAAGGGGGCGACGGCCTTCCACAATCTGCGGTTCCTGGTGCTGTGCCAGGAGTTGGGCATCGACGCCCAGTGGAACCTGCTGTCGGCGATGCCGGAGGAGTCGGCCGGGATGCTGGAGGAGCAGCTGCGGCTGATCCCCTTCATCACGCATCTCGCGCCGCCGTCGACCGTGAGCAAGGTGCGGGTCGACCGTTACAGCCCGTACTTCGAGAAGCCCGACGAGTTCGGCATCGCGCTGAGCGGGCCCGAGCCGAAGTACCGGTTCGTGCACTCCGGCCGCCCGGCCGCCGAACGCACCGAGCTGGCCTACTCCTTCGACCATGTGGAGCTGGTCGGGCGCTCCGACCGTACGGCCGAGGAGATGCTCGCGCTGCGCCGGCGGCTGGGTGCCCGGGTCGGGCTGTGGAAGAAGCTGCACGAGCAGTCCCGGTTCACCTTCCGGTACGGGCCGAACATGACCGTGCTGCACGACGGCCGGCCCCATGTGGGCACCGGGCGGCATGTGCTGCGGGGCGGTGACGACCTGTTGTTCCGCCGTCTCGTCCACGGCGGGCGGCTGCACCAGGCGATCGACCAGGTCAGCGCGGTGACGGGGCAGTCGGAGGACGACGTACGGCGGACGCTGCGGGACTGGGCGCGGCGCGGCTGGATCCATCTGGAGGGCCGCCGCGGGCTCGTCCTCGCGGTGCGCGACAGCATGCGCGACGAGCTGGGCCGGGCCGCCGAACTACGCGAGACGGCCGCGGGGGCGGTCACCGATTCGGCCGCCGATTCCGCCACGGATTCGGCCACCGTTTCGGAGCGGGCCGATGAGACGGGGAGGGTCGGTGCGGGACGGTAGCGGCACTGTGGGGTTCGAGGTCGTCTCCCGGGACGGCACGGTGATCCGTGGCTTCGAGCGGCCCGGGCCGGGCGAGGCGGTCGTGCTGGTGCACGGTGTCGCCATGGACCGGCGGATCTGGCCGGAGTCGGGGTTCCTCGACGCGCTCACGGGCGCCCATGTCATCGCCCTGGACCTGCGGGGACGCGGCGAGAGCGGACGGGGCGGCACCCCGGAGGGCCACGGCATCGACCGTTACGTCGAGGACGTCCGCGCGGTCCTCGACGGCTTCGGCCGGGACCGCTACAGCGTCTTCGGGACCTACTTCGGCGGGCGGATCGCCCTCCGGGTGGCCGCCGTGGACAAGCGGGTGGCACGGGCGTTCTCGTTCTGCGCGCACGCCGAGCAGGTGGAGATCCCCGAGGACGCGGTGGAGGAGGAGGCGGTGGCCGTCGAGGGCCCCGGCGGTCACACGTATCTGCACGACCACTTCACCGGGCGGGGCGCCCCGCCCTGGATGATCGAGGCCTGCGCCCGCGTCGACCCCGCCGAGCTGGGCGCGGCGACCCGCGGTCTGCTGTACGGCTCGGACCGGCGGACCGAACGCGGCCACCCGGAGCAGGAGTTGGTGCTGATCACCGCCGAGGGCGACGCCGATCCGACTCCCTTCCACGACGGGGAGCGACGGCTGGGCGCCCAGCTGTGGCTCGTCCCCGCGCCGACCCGGATCAAGGCCGCCGCCCACCTCGCGGACGTCGGCCACCGGGTGGCGGAGGTGCTGGCGGGGGCTGCGGGAGTGACGGAGAGCGCGGAAGCGCAGGCGGCGTCCGGAACGGAGGCCCGGGCCCTATGACGGTGACCGAGGACACCATGTGGCGCCGTCGGCGGGGCCTGCTGCCCGACGGGGACCCGCTGGTGCGGGCCCTGGAGGAGTTGGCGGAACGCGGCCGGGACCACCGCTTCCGGGCAGTCGGCCTCGTCGACCCGGCCACCGGACGGCCCGGCCCTCCGCAGGACCTGACGGTGACCGGCGGCACGGTCACCGCCCGTACCCCGACCCCGCCCACCGCCGACGGCCGCGAGGCCCCGTACACGTCGTACGCCCTGCCGGGCTTCGTCGACTCCCACGCGCACGTCTCCTCCGCCTCCGACCTGGTCGGTCTCCTCGTCCACGGGGTGACCGGCTTCCGGCAGCTGTGGGGCGAACCGGCCCACCTCTACGCCGCCGGGGTGCACCGCGCCCGCCACGCCGTGCTGCCGCGGCCCTGGGTCACCGCCGGCGTGGTGGACGGCCCCCGGTCGCGCATCCCGCAGGGGGTCACCGTGGTGGACGGGGTCCGTGCGGTGCGGCAGGTCATCGAGGACGCGCTGGCGTTCGGTTTCGACGGGATCAAGGTGTACGACGACGTCGAGCGCCCGGTGTTCGACGTCCTGGTGCGGGAGGCGGAGCGCGCCGGTCTCCCGGTCGTCGGGCACATACCGGAAGCGGTGCCGCTCGCCGCCGCCCAGCGCACCATGCGGTCGTCCGAGCACCTCTACGGCCTCGTGCCCAATGTGTTCCGGCTGCCGCCCGAGCGGCGCTGGGACGCACTGGCGCGGGCGCTGGCCGACCGTACGGCCGAACCCGGCGGCGCGCCCGGCCACTTCGTGTGCCCCACCCTCGTCTGCTGGCGGGCCCGCAGCGGCGAACGCCGGTACACCCGGCCCTCCCGGGCGGCCCTCCAGGCGGTGGACGAGGGCCGCCGCCGGTCCTGGCAGGCCGCGGCCCGGGACGCCCTGCGGCTCGACCCCGCCGAGGCGCACCGGCGCGGCGGGCTCGTCGACGCGCTCGGCGGGATCGCCCGCACGCTCGCGGAAACGGGCACCCGGCTCCTGGTCGGCAGCGACTGCGGCAACCCCTTCGTCCTCGCGGGCCCGTCCTTCCACAAGGAACTGGCCGAACTGTCCCGCGCGGGCCTCGACTTCACGACGCTCCTGAGAGCGGCGACCACCCACGCGTACGAGGCGACGGGCCGCGCCGGGAGTCCGGCGGCCGGAAGCTTGACGGCCGGGAGTCCGGCGCCCGGAGCCCCCGCCGACCTGGTGTTCTATCGGCGGCCCCCCGACGACGCCGAGTTGTCCGCCCTCGCCCGGCCCGACGCCGTGCTGGTCGACGGGGTGCTTCTCGACGGCGACGACCTCGACCGGCTGTGGGCGCTGCGCCTGGCGGCGTCGGGGCTGGGCGCCTCCGGCTGGGCCCGGGGCGAACTCGACCCGCCGGTCACCACCGGCCGACCCACGAAGGAGGCAGCCCATGCAGGCTGACCGACCCATGCAGGCCGACCAGGGGCCCGACGATGCCGGCGGTACCGGTGGTACGGCCGCCCGTACGGAGCAGGCGGCCCAATGCCCCGTGGCCCCCGACCGAGCGGCGCGCGGCGCCGAATGCCCCGTGGACTTCGACTTCTTCGCCGCCCCGCAGCAGTACCGCGACGCGGCGGCCGAACACGCGGGCGACCACGGCGCGTTCTACAGCGACCGGGGTTTCTGGGTACTGACGACGTTCGACGGGATCAGCGCGGCGTTCAAGGACGAGGGCACCTTCACCGTGGGCCGGGTGAGCGCGGCCGAGGGCGCCGAGGAGGAGCGGTGGATCCCGCTGACCGTCGAGGGCCGTGAGCACACGGCGTGGCGGCAGCGGCTGGGCGCCTGGTTCACCCCGCAGCGGGTGCGGGAGCTGACCCCGGGGATCCGGGAGAACGCCCGGCGGCGTATCGAGGGGTTCCTGGAGAAGGGCGAGGTGTCGTTCAACGAGGACTTCGCCCGGCCGTACGTCCTGGAGAACCTGATGACGGCGGTGGGCTGGCCCCCGGACGGCTTCGACCTGCTGCTCGCCATCAACCGGGCGATGATCGACTCCCGTTCGGCGCCGGACCCCAGGGCGGCGGCGTACGGCGAACTGGGGCTTCCGGCGCTGGAGCGGTTCGCCCGTGAGCTCATCGCGCGGCGGCGCGCGGAGCCCGCCGACGACCTGGCCACGGCCAGTTTCGGCTGGGAGATCGACGGGGCGCCCGTCGGCGACGACGACCGTGCCTCGCTGCTGTGCACGCTGTTCCTCGCCGGTATCGACTCGACCGTGAACCACATGGCGAACGCCGTGCAGCATCTGGCCCACCACCCGGAGGACCGGGGACGGTTCATGAGCAGCCCGGAGGTCCGGCCACCGGCGGTGGAGGAGTTCCTGCGGGTCAACTCGTGCATGTATCCGGGCCGGATGGCCGTCACCGCCGACGCGGGCGGGGTCGCGGACCGGGGCGACACCGTGCTGCTGCCGCTCGCCCTCGCCAACCACGACCCCGAGGTGTTCCCGGAGCCCGCCCGGATCGACTTCGACCGGGAGCGCAACCCGCACATCGCCTTCGGCACCGGCCCCCACCAGTGCCTCGGCGCGGCCTTCGCCCGGGCCCAGATCCTGGTGGCCCTGGAGGAGTGGCACGCCCTCGTACCGCACTACGACGTCCCCCCCGAGCAGCGCACGGCCGAGCCGCCGTTCCTGCGCAACTCCTACGACCTGAGGCTCATCTGGTGAGGGCACCATGACCGGGACCGTGACAGGGACAGCGACAACCACAGGGGCAAGGACAGGGGCGGGGATCAGCCGAGCCGCGCTCGTGGCGATGCCCTGGAACAACGTGCGCCGGCCGTCCATCCAGGTGGGCACCCTGCGCTCCGTCGCCGAGGCCGAGGGCTGGCGGGTCGACGCGCACTACGCCTACCTCTCCTTCTACGGCCTCGCCCGCACGGCCCTCGGCATGGGGGACGCCGAGTGGTCGGACGCGTACGAGAAGGTGTCCGAGGGGCTGTATCAGCTGTCGGTCGGCGACTGGATCTACGCCTGCCGCGACGGCGACCCCGACCGGCGCGAGGCGTACTTCGGCATGCTGCGCGCCAAGGGCGTCGACGACACCACGATCGCCCTCGTCGACGCGTTGCGCGAGGTCGCCGACCGGCATGTGGAGCTGACGGCCACGAGGTTGCTGGAGTCGGCCCCCGACGTCATCGGGTTCACCAGCACGTTCAGCCAGAACGGCCCGACCCTGGCGGTGGCGGAACGCCTGCGGGCGCTCGGCTACACCGGCGTGATCGTCCTCGGCGGCAGCAACTGCGAGGGCTCCATGGGCCGTGCTCTCCTCGCCAACTACCCGGCGGTGGACGCCATCGTCGACGGCCCCGGCGAGGACGCCTTCGTCACCCTCCTCCGCCAGGTCGAGGCCGGCACCCCGCCCCGCACCCACGGCCGTCTGGTCACCCGGCTGCCCGCCGACACCGACAGCACTCCCGCCGCCATCTCGTCCAGCCAGTCGCTGGAGGTGCCGACCCCCAACTACGACGGTTTCTTCGACCAGTTACGGGCAGCGGGCCTGCACTCCCTCGAACCCGAGATCACCCTTCCCGTGGAGTTCTCCCGCGGCTGCTGGTGGGGCGCCAAGACCCACTGCACCTTCTGCGGACTCAACGGCGCCACCATGACCTACCGCAGCAAGAACCCCGACACCGTCGCCGACGAACTCCGCCACCTCATGGACCGCTACGGCGTCCTCGACTTCTTCGCCGTCGACAACATCCTCGACCTCAAATACCTCGACACCGCCCTGCCACTGGTCGAAAAACTCAACACCGACCACTCACTCTTCTTCGAGGTCAAGGCCAACATGGAATGGGCCGACATCCGCGCCGCCCGCCGCGCCGGAGTCCGGTCCGTGCAGCCCGGTATCGAAAGCCTCAGCACCGAAGGGCTGCGGCTGCTGAAAAAGGGTGCGACGGCCTTTCAGAACATCCGGTTCCTGCTCGGCTGCGCCGAATTCGGGGTACTGCCGGTGTGGAACATCCTCACCGGATTTCCCTACGAAACCCCGGAGTCGATGCTCACCCAGATCGAACTGCTGCCCTCGCTGACGCACCTGGAGCCACCGGACAACGACATTCTGGCCGTGCATTTCGACCGGTTCAGCCCCTACGTGGAACACCCCGAGGACTACGGGCTCACCCTCACCCATCCCCTGCCGGGCTACCAGTACGCCTACCCTGATCTCTCCCCCGAGGACCTGTGGGATCTGGCCTACCACTTCGAGGGCGACTTCACCGACGACCCCCGCAACACCGCCGTACGCCGGCGCCTCGCCACGGCCGTCCACCACTGGCGCACCCGGCACCACCAGGCCCGTTTCACCTATCGCCTGGGCTTCGACGCGCTCACCCTCACCGACCGCCGGCCCGGACTGCCCGCCCACGACACGGTCCTGCGCGGCGCCGACGCCCGACTGTTCCGTGCCGTCATCGGCGGCGCCCGGTTCCGCGACCTTCAGGGCCGGTCGGAACGGGAGGAGAGCTGGGAGCGGACCCTGGAGAAGCTCCACTCCTGGCAGGAAAAAAGGTGGGTCTACATCGAGGGCACAAAGGTCATCGCCCTGGCCGTACGGGAAAAACCCTCCGCCTATCGCACCCCACCCGCCAAAGGAACTCCCCGCCGCGCCCGAACCGCCGTCCCCCTCACACTCACTCCCGCGCCCCGGGCCCGGCAACCTGGCTGAAATCCGCCCGCCCCGGCGATTCCCGCTTGCCCCGACCGCCGGGCGGCGCGGTAGTCCTGGAGATTCCGCGCGGGACTCCGCGCGGGAGACGCACGAGACATACGGCGACCCAGGCAGCGAACCGCACGACGGCCGCGTACGACAACCGGAAGTTGATGACGATGACCATGGCCTCCACCGAGGACCACAAGCCCACCGAAGACCAGGTCGGTGCCGAGGACCGGACGGGCGACGAAGGGCAGGCCCGGGCCGAGGACCTTCCGCCGTCCTGCCGTGATCTGGTCGGCATCCTCGCCCAGACGGACCGGCGGGACGCCTTCGCGGCGCTCGCGCTCGGTGCGACCACGGTGGCGCAGGTGGCGGAGCGGGCGAAGCTGCGCCCCGCTGCCGCCGCCGTCGCGCTGCAGAAGCTGGTCGACGGACGGATCGCCGCGTACGACGCCGACGCGCGCGCCTACCGGCTGATCGACGACACCTTCCGGCTGGCCGTGCAGGCGGAGGTCCGGATCTCCGGCCGGGGCGGCGGCGACGGAGCCGGCGCCTACTTCCGCAAGGGGCGGCTGACCTCCATCCCCGGCAAGGCGGAGATCCGCAGCCGCGTCCTGGCCGTCGTCGCCGACTCCTTCGACCCCGGGACCTCCTACTCCGAGGCCAAGGTCAACGCGATCTGCGGCCAGTGGTACGACGACTGGGTCAGCCTCCGCCGAGCCCTGGTCGACGAGGGCCTCCTCCACCGCGACGAGTCCGGCACCCACTACGAGCGCCGCACCGCCTGACGCCCATGACACGCGTGGTGGCCGGCGAGGCGGACACGAGCCTCTCCGATGCCGCCATGACCCGGGGCCCCGATGTCATCGCCGTCGGGCGGTTCGTCGGGGCGCGGGTCGGAGTGTTCAGCCGGCGGCGAGGGTTCGTGGGCCGGGCGGGGCAGGTGGTCGCCGAGCCGTCGGAGGACGGGCGGTCGGTGGTGCTCAACGTCGGGCTGGGGGCGGCGGGTTCGGCGACGGCGGCCACGTTCCGCGCCGCCGCGGCAGCCGCCGTACGGGCCGTCGGCCCCGCCCGTACCCTCCGTCTCGATCTGGCCCTGGCCGACGACGGCGCGGCGGTCCCGGCGGACGAACGGGCCCGGGCCGTGGCCGAGGGCGCCGTGCTCGGGCTGTACCGCTACGACGAGTACCGCTCGGCGCGGGCGGTGAGCCCGTTGGCCGAAGTGATCGTGGCGACGTCGGAGCGGCGGGCCGTCGCCGAGGGCGTGGCCGCCGGCGAGGCCACCTGCCTGGCCCGCGACCTCGTCAACCGCCCGGCCGGCGCCCTCACTCCCCCGGTGTTCGCCGACCGTATCCACGAACTGGCGCACACCACCGGCCTCGACTGCGCGGTGTACGAGGGCCCCGTCCTCACCGACCTGGGCCTCAGCGGCCTGACCGCCGTGGGCCGGGGCTCGTCGGAGTCGCCCCGCCACGTGGAGCTGACGTACGCCCCGCCGGAAGCCGCGGACAGCCTCACCGTCGGTCTGATCGGCAAGGGCATCACCTACGACTCCGGCGGGCTGTCCCTGAAACCGGCCGACGAGCTGCATGCGATGAAGGCCGACATGGGTGGGGCGGCGGCCGTCGTAGGAGCCCTCACCGCGCTCCCCCGGCTGGCGTTCCCGCTGCGCGTGCGCGCCTTCCTCCCCCTCGCCGAGAACATGCCGGACGGCGGCGCCCTGCGCGTCGGTGACGTCGTACGGCATCTCGACGGTACGACCACGGAGATCACGCACACCGACAACGAGGGACGGGTGGTGCTGGCCGACGTCCTGGTGCGCGCGACCCGCCCCGGCCCGGACCGCTGTGACCTGGTGATCGACGTGGCGACGCTCACCTCGGCCGCCGTCCACGCGCTCGGCACCCGTACCGGCGCG
>NZ_AEJC01000069.1 GCF_000317595.1 Streptomyces ipomoeae 91-03
AGCCGCACCTTCCGGTACGGCTACCTTGTTACGACTTCGTCCCAATCGCCAGTCCCACCTTCGACAGCTCCCTCCCGCAAGGGGTTGGGCCACCGGCTTCGGGTGTTACCGACTTTCGTGACGTGACGGGCGGTGTGTACAAGGCCCGGGAACGTATTCACCGCAGCACTGCTGATCTGCGATTACTAGCAACTCCGACTTCATGGGGTCGAGTTGCAGACCCCAATCCGAACTGAGACAGGCTTTTTGAGATTCGCTCCGCCTCACGGCTTCGCAGCTCATTGTACCTGCCATTGTAGCACGTGTGCAGCCCAAGACATAAGGGGCATGATGACTTGACGTCGTCCCCACCTTCCTCCGAGTTGACCCCGGCAGTCTCCTGTGAGTCCCCACCACCCCGAAGGGCGTGCTGGCAACACAGAACAAGGGTTGCGCTCGTTGCGGGACTTAACCCAACATCTCACGACACGAGCTGACGACAGCCATGCACCACCTGTACACCGACCACAAGGGGGACCCTGTCTCCAGGGTTTTCCGGCGTATGTCAAGCCTTGGTAAGGTTCTTCGCGTTGCGTCGAATTAAGCCACATGCTCCGCTGCTTGTGCGGGCCCCCGTCAATTCCTTTGAGTTTTAGCCTTGCGGCCGTACTCCCCAGGCGGGGAACTTAATGCGTTAGCTGCGGCACCGACGACGTGGAATGTCGCCAACACCTAGTTCCCACCGTTTACGGCGTGGACTACCAGGGTATCTAATCCTGTTCGCTCCCCACGCTTTCGCTCCTCAGCGTCAGTAATGGCCCAGAGATCCGCCTTCGCCACCGGTGTTCCTCCTGATATCTGCGCATTTCACCGCTACACCAGGAATTCCGATCTCCCCTACCACACTCCAGTCTGCCCGTATCGAATGCAGACCCGGGGTTAAGCCCCGGGCTTTCACATCCGACGCGACAGACCGCCTACGAGCTCTTTACGCCCAATAATTCCGGACAACGCTCGCGCCCTACGTATTACCGCGGCTGCTGGCACGTAGTTAGCCGGCGCTTCTTCTGCAGGTACCGTCACTTGCGCTTCTTCCCTGCTGAAAGAGGTTTACAACCCGAAGGCCGTCATCCCTCACGCGGCGTCGCTGCATCAGGCTTGCGCCCATTGTGCAATATTCCCCACTGCTGCCTCCCGTAGGAGTCTGGGCCGTGTCTCAGTCCCAGTGTGGCCGGTCGCCCTCTCAGGCCGGCTACCCGTCGTCGCCTTGGTGAGCCGTTACCTCACCAACAAGCTGATAGGCCGCGGGCTCATCCTTCACCGCCGGAGCTTTCCACGCACATCGGATGCCCGAGCGCGTCGTATCCGGTATTAGACCCCGTTTCCAGGGCTTGTCCCAGAGTGAAGGGCAGATTGCCCACGTGTTACTCACCCGTTCGCCACTAATCCCCACCGAAGCGGTTCATCGTTCGACTTGCATGTGTTAAGCACGCCGCCAGCGTTCGTCCTGAGCCAGGATCAAACTCTCCGTGAATGTGTACCGGTAATCCGGTGCGCACACACGAGAGCGGAACCACCGGAGGAATGATCCGATGGTTCACAGCGTCCTCGCTGTGTTTGTTTCAAAGGAACCTCGACCACCGGAAATGTTTCCGGCAGACGGGGTATCAACATATCTGGCGTTGATTTTTGGCACGCTGTTGAGTTCTCAAGGAACGGACGCTTCCTTCGTACTCACCCGAGCCGTTTCTCTCGGGCTTTCCTCCGGGCGCTTCCCTTCGGTCTTGCGTTTCCGACTCTACCAGATCGTTTTCCGATCCGATTTCCTCGGTGGCCATCCCGTGTTAGCAGGATATTGGCACTGTGTCTTTCGACGGTCTTTGGCCTCGCAGTTTCCCTTGCGGCCTTTCGACATTCACTACGTTAGCCGATTCCCTCGGCAACTCATAATTGAGTGCTGCGGACTTGAATCAGGGCATGCCTGATTCGCCCCCGCCGAGGGGATGTCGTAGGTAGTGGGTTGGCCGCTTCCGGCTGCTGGCTGATAGCCGTACCCGGTTCAAGCGGCTCGGGCTACGGTACGGATCGCCCACAGGCGAGTCAAGTTCAGCGGCGGCGGGGGACGTGGGCCCGATAGGGACTCACGGTCGGGTCGTTGGCGATCCAGAAGCGCCAGGGATGCACTCCGCCGTCTCCGGCGACGCCGGTGCGGGGGCCGTTCAACACCTGGTCAGAGCTCACGGCAGTGCCGGCGAAGACCTTCAGCGGTGGGTCGTCGGGGGCGCAGGCGTCCGTACCGTCGAGGGCTCGGTCCACATCCAGGGCCGTGGCCAGGCGGGCGGGCCCTTTGGCCAGTTCTTTGTCATTTCGGGCCGAGAGTCGACGTTTGCGGGCGAGCTCGGCGCCCTCAATGATCTCGCCCGCTCGCAGCAGGACCGCGCTCGCCCGGCCCTCCGGACCGCACACGAGGTTCATGCAGTGCCACATGCCGTAGGTGAAGTAGACGTACACGAATCCGGGTGGGCCGAACATCACGCCGTTGCGGGCTGTACGGCCACGATAGGCGTGGGAGCCGGGGTCGTTCGCGCCGTCGTAGGCCTCGACCTCTGTGAGGCGGAGTTCGATCGGACCGTCCGGGGTGTTGCGTACGAGGACGCGCCCCAGAAGGTCGGGGGCGACCTCCAGGACGGGGCGGTCGAAGAACTCCCGGGCGAGGGGCGTACGGTCGGGGGTCGCGATCATGGCGTACGAGCGTAGTCCAGACGGTGCGGGCCGATGGGTGGCGAGGGAGCGTCCTCCTTGGAAGGGTGAGGACACGGAACCGGTCGGCGTCGGTCTGCGTTTGTAGGGATCAAGGATCCACGCCATACAGAACGATCCACACCACACAGAACACAGAGCCACACAGATACACAGGCGTTGCCTGACGGGAGGAACAGACATGGGGTTCAAGCGGCTGCTCGCGAGCCTGGGGGCCGGGGGCGCTTCGGTCGAGACGGTACTGACCGAGGTCAATGTCGTCCCGGGTGGTGTCGTCCAGGGTGAGGTGCGGATCCAGGGCGGCTCCGTGGACCAGCAGATCGAGGCGCTGTCGGTCGGGCTGCAGGCCAAGGTCGAGGTCGAGGGCCAGGACGCGGAGTACAAGCAGGACATCGAGTTCACGAAGCAGCGGCTCGGTGGTGCCTTCGAGCTGAAGGCCGAGGCGGTCCATGTGGTGCCGTTCGGTCTGGAGATCCCCTGGGAGACGCCGATCACCACGATCCAGGGGCAGACACTGCCGGGGATGCACATCGGTGTGACGACCGAGCTGGAGATCGCGCGTGCGGTCGACTCCGGTGACCTCGACCCGATCAACGTGCACCCGCTGCCGGCGCAGCAGGCGCTCCTGGACGCCTTCGTCCAGCTGGGCTTCCGTTTCAAGAACGCGGACATGGAGCGCGGTCACATCCGGGGTACGCGGCAGAAGCTGCCGTTCTACCAGGAGATCGAGTTCTTCCCGCCGCAGCAGTACCACGGGCTCAACCAGGTCGAGTTGAGCTTCGTCGCCGACGAGCGCGAGATGGACGTCGTGCTGGAGATGGACAAGAAGCCGGGTCTGTTCAGCGAGGGCAGCGACTCGTTCCGCGCCTTCAAGGTGGGTCTGCACGACTACCAGAGCACTGACTGGGCGGCGTATCTGAACCAGTGGCTTTCGGAGGTCGGCAGCAAGCGCAGCTGGTTCTAGGCTCTGGAGGGCGGGATTCCGTACGGCGTTCCGGTACGGGGGCATACGCAGGATCCCGTACGGCGTTCCGCACGTACCCACACTGACCAGAACCATCAGGAGGTACCGAGGTGACCGAGCCGAAGAGGCCGCCGCTCCCCCACGATTTCCATCCGGTCGTGCCGTCCTTCACGGTCACGAGCGAGGACGTCGAACCCGGGGCGACGCTCAAGGACGCTCAGGTCTACGCGGGCGGGAACATCTCGCCGCAGCTGCGCTGGGAGGGCTTCCCGCCGGAGACCAAGAGCTTCGCCGTGACCTGCTACGACCCGGACGCCCCCACGGGGAGCGGGTTCTGGCACTGGGTCGTGTTCGACATCCCGGCGTCCGTGACGGAGCTGCCGACGGGTGCGGGCTCGGGGAAGTTCGAGGGGCTGCCCGAGGGCGCGGTGCATGTACGCAACGACTACGGGACGAGGGACTTCGGCGGTGCCGCGCCGCCGCCCGGTGACCCGGCGCACCGTTATGTGTTCACGGTCTACGCAGTGGATCAGGAGAAGCTCGGCCCGGATTCCGACGCTTCGCCCGCCGTGGTCGGATTCAATCTGCGGTTCCACACGCTGGCGCGCGCTCAACTCATCGGTGAGTACGCGGCGGTAGCGGAAAAGTAACGAAGCCGGACGTTCATTGAACGTTTGCCCGTCTCTGGTCTTGGAAGTGATCAGAGGCGGGCATTTTTTATTGCGTTGTCCATCTCGGCGTGCCCGGCCAGAGTTGATCCAAGCCCGCCGGGGGGTGGGCTGGTGCACAGGAGGTGGGCTGGAGTGCGGGACACGCTGGTACTGAACGCGAGCTTCGAGCCGCTGTCGACGGTGACGCTCAACCGAGCCGTCGTTCTGGTACTGCAGGACAAGGCCGTCGTCGAGCAGACCCACCCCGAGCTGCGCATGCGCGGAGCCGCGGTCGACATACCGGCGCCCCGGGTGATCAGGCTCTGCAGGTATGTACGGGTGCCCTTCCGAAGACAAGCACCGTGGTCGAGGCGGGGTGTTCTGGTGCGGGACCGGCACAGGTGCGCGTACTGCGGCCGGCGGGCGACGACCGTGGACCACATAGTGCCGCGGTCGCAGGGTGGTCAGGACAGCTGGCTGAACACGGTGGCCTCGTGCGCGGAGGACAACCACCGCAAGGCGAACCGGACTCCGGAGGAGGCGGGGATGCCGCTGCTGCGGCAGCCGTTCGAGCCGACGCCGGCGGATGCGATGCTGCTGGCGCTGGGGCGGGACGACTTCGATGCGCTGCCGGGGTGGCTCTCGCAGAGTGCCGCGTAGGCGCTCCGCTGGGAGAGCCGGATGACGACGGGTGGTTCGTCAGCTGCGGGTTCGTCGTGGTTTGTCGCGCCCACGCGGTGGAGCCGCGCATTCGACACGGCCCCGCGCCCCTGAAAAGCATGGGCCCGCCCTTCTCGTGAAGGCGGGCCCATTTCTTGTGCTCAGTCGATGGCCGGCTTTTCGCGGCGCTCGCTGCCGCCGTCGGTCGGCTTGGGGACGGTTGGACCGCCGCCCATGGCTCCGAAGTTGCCCATGGCGCCGGAGAGGCCCTTGAGGGCGTCGCCGATTTCGCTGGGGACGATCCAGAGCTTGTTGGCGTCGCCCTCGGCGATCTTCGGGAGCATCTGGAGGTACTGGTAGCTGAGGAGCTTCTGGTCCGGGTCACCGGCGTGGATGGCCTCGAAGACCGTACGGACGGCCTGGGCCTCGCCCTCGGCGCGCAGGGCGGCGGCCTTGGCCTCACCCTCGGCGCGGAGGATCTGGGACTGCTTCTCACCCTCGGCGGTGAGGATCGCGGCCTGACGCGTACCTTCGGCGGTGAGGATCGCGGCGCGCTTGTCACGGTCGGCGCGCATCTGCTTCTCCATCGAGTCCTGGATGGAGGTCGGCGGCTCGATCGCCTTCAGCTCGACCCGGTTGACGCGGATGCCCCACTTTCCGGTGGCCTCGTCGAGGACACCGCGCAGGGCCGCGTTGATCTCTTCTCGGGAGGTCAGGGTCCGTTCCAGGTCCATGCCACCGATGATGTTGCGGAGCGTGGTGACGGTGAGCTGCTCGATCGCCTGGATGTAGCTGGCGACCTCGTAGGTGGCGGCGCGGGCGTCGGTCACCTGGTAGTAGATGACCGTGTCGATGTTCACGACCAGGTTGTCCTGGGTGATCACCGGCTGGGGCGGGAACGGCACGACCTGTTCACGCAGGTCGATGCGGTTGCGGATGGTGTCGATGAACGGGACGACGATGTTGAGGCCCGCGTTGAGCGTGCGTGTGTAGCGGCCGAAGCGCTCGACGATGGCGGCGCTGGCCTGTGGGATGACCTGGATGGTCTTGATCAGGGCGATGAAGACCAACACCACCAGAATGATCAGGACGATGATGATCGGTTCCATCGTTTGCTCCCCGTGCCCTTCTCCGCCATGGCGCTTCCGGACGATCTTATGCCTGTTTGCCTGTTGAAGATCTTGCTCGTCGAGTCTGGCAGAACGGCGCCTGCCAGGTGGGTCGTTCGGTGCATTGCGTCATCGCGTCGTGACCACGTCGTACGAGGTCATATGACGATCGCCGTGGCTCCCTCGATCTCCACAACGTCCACTTCCTGACCCACCTCGTAGGCCTGTGCGGTGTCGAGGGCGCGGGCCGACCAGACTTCGCCGCCCAGTTTGATACGACCGCCCGTGCCGTCGACCCGTTCCAGCACCACGGCGTGTTTGCCCTTCAACGCGTCGACCCCGGTGGCGAGTTGGGGCCGCTGGGCTCTGTGTCGGGCCGCGACGGGCCGTACAACGGCGATGAGGGCGACGGAGACGACGGCGAAGACGATCACTTGAAGTACGACACCGCCGCCCAGCCCTGCGGTCACGGCGCCGGCGACGGCGCCCAGGGCGAGCATGCCCAGTTCCGGCATCGCGGTCACGACGAGGGCGATACCGAGCCCGGCCGCGCCGATCAGCCACCACACCCATGCGTCGATGCTGTCCACGTGGTCAATGGTAGGACCGGGATCGTCCCGCCGACAGAGCGCGAGGGAGCAAAGATCACGTATGAGGGCCGCCAAGTCGGCCGCGCCCCGGCCGGGTTGTGGAGCCGGGGCGTCCGACGGGCGGAAAAGCAGGAGAAGTTGGAGGTCAGGTGAGGGGCAGGCCGCGGGCGGTCCAGCGGTCGTCGACCTGCTCGACGACGAGCGGGAGGCCGAAGCAGAGGGAGAGGTTGCGGGAGGTGAGCTCCAGCTCCAGCGGGCCCGCGGTGAGGACCTTGCCCTGGCGGATCATCAGGACGTGAGTGAAGCCCGGGGGGATCTCCTCGACGTGGTGCGTGACCATGATCATGGAGGGGGCGATGGGGTCCCGGGCGAGGCGGCCGAGCCGGCGTACGAGGTCCTCGCGGCCGCCGAGGTCGAGGCCGGCGGCGGGTTCGTCGAGGAGCAGCAGTTCGGGGTCGGCCATCAGGGCGCGGGCGATGAGGGTGCGCTTGCGCTCGCCCTCGGAGAGGGTGCCGAACTTGCGGTCGACGTACTCGGTCATGCCGAGGCGGTCGAGGAAGGCGCGGGCGCGCAGTTCGTCGACCTCCTCGTAGTCCTCGTTCCAGGTGGCCGTCATGCCGTACGCGGCGGTCAGTACGGTCTGCAGGACGGTCTGGCGCTTGGGGAGCTTCTCGGCCATGGCGATGCCGGCCATGCCGATGCGGGGGCGCAGGTCGAAGACGTCGACCTGGCCGAGCGTGTCGCCGAGGATCGTGGCGGTGCCCTTGCTGGGGAACAGGTAGCTGGAGGCGACGTTGAGGAGGGTGGTCTTCCCGGCGCCGTTCGGGCCGAGGATGGCCCAGCGCTCGCCCTCCTTGACCGACCAGGAGACCTGGTCCACGAGAGCCCGGCCCTCGCGGACCACGGATACGTCCTCCAGCTCCAGAACATCGCTCATGAGCGCGCTGTCTCCCCTTGCAGTGTCGGCCTGTCTCGGCTGTCGCGTACGCCTGTGGTTGGAGCCACCGCCGAGTGGGCGCAGCCCTCAGGGAAATCTACGCCACCGGTCGGGCCGTCCATTCCATCGGTCGGTCCTTAGGGTGGGGGCATGCTCTCGGAACCGCGCTCAGGACGCCTTGCCGCATGGGGAAATGCCCTTCTTGCCGGACTTGTCTCTCCGGATGACGCGGTGCTCGCCGTTGTCGGGGAGGACGCGCTGCATCGGGTCGAAGGGTTGCCCGGGGAGTCGGAGCCCGTCGGGCTGACGCTGGCGCTCGGGCGGTTGCGGGGGCTGGGGGTGACCGGGTTCCGGGTCGCGTTGCCCGCGCCGGGGCATCCGCTGGGGCTCAGTGGGCCGCCGGAGTTCAACAAGCGGGCGCTGGAGGCGGAGGAGGCCGTGACCTGCCACGGGGGTGCGCTGGGGCTGGTGCCGGAGGTGCACTCGGCCGGGCCCTCGGGTGATGAGCACGTGGAGGTCGTCTGGCACTGCCTGGAGGTGCGGGAGGCGCCGCCCGCCGATGTGCCGTCGCTCGGGGAGGCCGAGCGGGAGCTGGCGGAGGCGTTGCGGGAGGCCACGGCGGTGTTGTCGCGGCTGGATGTGGCGGCGTCCGGGCCGGTGGCCGAGGCGGCGATCGATGCGTATCGGGCGCGGGCCGAGCGGGGGCGGGAGGTGTTGGCGCCGGGGTATCCGCCGCGGGCGGTGCGGGTGTTGGAGCTGGCGCAGCGGGTGGGGTTGCTGATCTCGGTGGCGTACGAGGCCGGGGACGGGGGTGCCGTGAGCGCTTCCGAGATGGCCTCGCGGGCGGCTGCGCTGCGTCCGGTGGAGCGGACGGCTCGGCGGGCTCAGGTGGCGGCGTACAACGCGTTCGTGGAGGAGCGGGAGCGGGGGCGCTAGGGTGCGTTTCATATGTGGATCTTGATGTGTCAAGATCCCACTTCGTGGGGCGGCATGATCTGACGAATACACAGTGGGCGAAGCTGGAGCCCCTGCTCCCGGTCGGCAAGAAGCCTGGACGGCCACCGGTGCACACCAAGCGGCAACTGATAGACGGCATACGGTGGCGCACCCGCGCCGGTGCTTCCTGGCGGGACGTGCCCGAGCGCTATGGCCCGTGGGAGACGGTCTACGGCCTGTTCCGCCGCTGGCAGCGGGACGGCACCTGGCACCGCATCTTCGAACAGCTGCAGGCCCAGGCCGACGCCGAGGGACTGATCACCTGGGACGTCTCGGTGGACTCGACCATCGCCCGCGCCCACCAGCATGCGGCCGGCGCCCGCAAAAAGGGGATCTGCAGACCGAGCCGCCAGGCGGTGTGTTCATCGAGCCCGACGACCACGGGCTCGGACGCTCCCGGGGCGGGCTGACAACCAAGCTCCACCTGGCGGTCGAGCAGGCCCAGAAACCGATGTCGCTGGTCATCACGGCAGGACAGCGCGGTGATTCCCCGCAGTTCCAGGTGGTCTTGGGCCGCATCCGGGTGCCCCGGCTCGGGTCGGGCCGCCCGCGCACCCGGCCGGACAAGGTGCGTGCCGACAAGGCGTACGGCTCCCGCGCGAACCGTGCCTACCTGCGCAAGCGCGGTATCCGCTGCACGATCCCGGAGAAGCGCGACCAGATCGCCAACCGCAAGAACCGCGGCTCCCACGGCGGCCGGCCACCTAAGTTCGACAAGGCCGACTACAAGGAGCGCCACGCGGTCGAGTGCGGAATCAATCGCCTCAAGCGGCACCGCGCTGTCGCCACGAGATACGACAAGTTGGCAGTTCGCTACGAGGCGACCGTGCTGGTCGCAGCCATCAACGAGTGGCTGTGACCAGCACTTTCAAAACGCACCCTAGCGCCGGCTCGGGTGGGGTGCGCTGAAGCCTTGGCGGGGTGGTGCCCGGCGGCTGTTGCCGGCGGGGGTGGGTTTCGCTTCCCGGCGCCGACAGGGTGCCGCTACGCTCACCCTCCCCGATCGCCCCAGCGGCACGATTGCCCGCGGCTGAGCGAACCGGGGTGGGCAGCCGTCCCGGCGGTGCGGCTGCCCGCAGCCATGCAGGCGACCTGCGCGAGCGACCACGGCGTCACTTGCAGTCGCCGTACAAGCCGCACCCCCGAGCCATTGGGCGTCGGCGGCCGAACCCTGCCGCCCGCAGGGGCTTCGGGAACCCCCGGGCAAACCTGACCGGCCTTCCAGGGGGTCTGGAAGGCCGGTGGTCACTGGTGGGCCGGAGGCGTCAGTGGTTGACACCCAGGTTGCCGAAGGCCGGGTTCAGGACGCCGATGACGCTCACGCTGTTGCCGACCGCGTTCACCGGGATGTGGACCGGGGCCTGGATGACGTTGCCCGAGACGACACCCGGCGAGCCGACGGCCTTGCCGCCCGCGTGCGCACCGCCGTCGGTGGCGGAGGCCATGCCGGCACCGGCGGCGACGAGGCCACCGGCCACCATCGTGACAGCGGCGGCCTTCTTCAGGTTCTTCACTTCTGAGCCCTTCCTTGCGATCACTGCGGCGGTCGCACGCAGCACGCACTGAAGAACGGCAGAGCCCCGGCGGGGATGCGCCATCCGGGTGACATACACCCGACAGTATGAATCTCGGCCCGGAGCGGAACATTCCAGGTTGCCGGACAATCGGTACGTCATCCGGTCACATCATGCCGTACCGCCCAGAGCGCGGCCTGGGTCCGGTCCGCCAGGTCGAGCTTCATGAGGATGTTCGAGACGTGGGTCTTGACCGTCTTCTCGGACAGCACCAGCGCGCGGGCGATCTCGCGGTTGGAGCGGCCGTCGGCGATCAGGCCGAGCACCTCGCGCTCCCGCTCGGTGAGTGAACCGCCTCTGCCCTGGCCGGAGTTGGCCTCCTCCTGGGACAGGAGCGCGCCGGCGACCTCCGGTTGGAGGAGGATGTGTCCGGCGTGCACGGAGCGGATGGCGCCGGCCAGCGCGTCGGGATCGATGTCCTTGTAGACGTATCCGGCGGCGCCGGCGCGCAGGGCCGGGACGACCGTGCGCTGCTCGGTGAAGCTGGTGACTATGAGTACGCGCGCGGGGTTGTCGAGTTCGCGGAGCTTGCGCAGGGCCTCGACGCCGTCCATGCCGGGCATCTTGACGTCCATGAGGACGATGTCGGGCTTCAGCTCCTCGGCGCGGGCGACTCCTTCGGCGCCGTCGGAGGCCTCTCCCACGACCTCGATGTCGTCCTGCACCTCCAGGAAGGTGCGCAGGCCGCGGCGGACCACCTGGTGGTCGTCGACGAGCAGCACCTTGATTGCGTCAGCCACCGGGGACCTCCATCTCGATCGTGGTGCCCTTTCCTGGCGCCGATTCCACGGTCAGGGTGCCGCCGACCCCGCTCGCCCGGTCGCGCATGGAGACCAGGCCGAGGTGGCGTCCCGCGCGGCGTATCGCCTGGGGGTCGAAGCCGCTGCCGTCGTCGATGACCCGTAGGACGGCTCCGCCGCCGCGCCGGTCGAGGGTGACGTCGACGTGTTCGGCTCCCGAGTGGCGCAGGGCGTTGTGCAGGGCCTCCTGGGCGACGCGCAGCATGGCCTCCTCCTGGGCGGCGGGCAGTGCGCGGACGCCGCGTCCGGCGAAGGTGACGCGGGCGGTGTGGGCGCGGTCCAGGACCTGGATCTGGGTGCGCAGGGTGGCGATCAGACCGTCCTCGTCGAGGCCGGCGGGGCGCAGTTCGACGACGGCCGCGCGCAGTTCGTCGGCGGCCTCGGCGGCCAGGGCGGCGACCTGCTGGAGTTCGCCCTTGGCGCGCGCGGGGTCGCGGTCGACCAGGGCGGCGGCGGCCTGGGCGGTGAGGCGCAGGGAGAAGAGTTTCTGGCTGACGGCGTCGTGGAGTTCGTGGGCGAGCCGGGAGCGCTCCTCGGCGATGGTGAGCTCGCGGCTGCGTTCGTAGAGGCGGGCGTTGGTCAGGGCGATCGCCGCGTGCTGGGCGAGGATCGACAGCAGCTCCTCGTCCTCCTCGGTGAAGCCGCAGCCGCCGTCGGGCTTGGGGCAGCGCTTGTTGGCGAGGAAGAGGGCGCCGATGACCTCGTCGCCGTCACGGATGGGCAGGCCCAGGAAGTCGACCAGGTCGGGGTGGGCGCTGGGCCAGCCCTCGAAGCGGGGGTCCTTGCGTACGTCGGCCAGGCGCTCGGGGGTCGCCTCGTGGAGCATCGCGGCGAGGATGCCGTGCTGGCGCGGGAGCGGGCCGATGGCCTTCCACTGCGCGTCGCTGACGCCGTCGACGACGAACTGGGCGAAGCCGCCGTGGTCGTCGGGGACGCCGAGGGCCGCGTACTCCGCGTCGAGCAGTTCACGGGCGGAGGCGACGATCCTCTTGAGGACGTCGCGCACCTCCAGGTGTCTGCTCATGGCCAGCAGCGCGGAACTCACCGCGGCGAAGCCCGACGACCGGGGACCTTGACTCATGACCTCACCGTACCGGCGGGGTCCGACAACGCGGATCGGACCGCCGGAGGCCCCGCCCGGTCCGCATGTCCTAGGCCGGAGGCCTAGGACCCTGGCCCCGGACCGGCGGCCTAGGGCTCGGGTCCCGGGCCGTCGGCCTAGGGCGAAGGGCCCCGGCGCTTTGCGGCCCGCGGACGAGGCGTCGGCGGCGGTGCCGTTCCTACGTTGAGGTCACCGCCGGTCGCATCGGGCGGCGGTCGAGGACGAGGGGACGGATGTCATGCCGGTAGCGATCATCACGGGGGCTTCCAAGGGGCTGGGGCGGGCGCTCGGCGCGGCCCTGGCGGAGCGCGGGTGGGACCTGGTGCTCGACGCCAGAACCGCGGAGGTCCTGTGGGAAACGGCCAAGGAGCTCTCGGCGCACGGGACGCGGGTGGAGGCCCTGCCGGGGGACGTCACGGACGCCGGGCACCGGGCCGAGCTGGTGGCGGCGGCCCGGGCGTTGGGCGGTGTCGATCTGCTGGTGAACAACGCGAGCGCGCTGGGTGCCGAGCCGCTCGTACGGCTGGAGGGGCTGGCCCTGGACGGGCTGCGGCGGGCCCTTGAGGTCAATGTGGTCGCGGCGCTGGGGCTGATCCAGGAGGCGCTGCCGCTGCTGCGGGCCTCCGGGGCGGGCACGGTGATCGACGTCAGCTCGGACGCGGCGGCCGAGGCGTACGAGACCTGGGGCGGTTACGGGGCCTCCAAGGCGGCGCTCGACCATCTGTCGGCGGTGCTGGCCGAGGAGGAGCCGGGCCTCAGGGTGTGGGCGGTGGACCCCGGGGACATGGGGACGGACCTGTACGCGGCGGCCGTGCCGGAGGACGACGATCCGCGGCCGACCCCGGACAGCGTGGTTCCGGCCTTTCTGCGGCTGCTCGACGAGCGGCCGGCCAGTGGCCGCTACGGGGCGCCGTCCCTGTTGGAGGTGCGATGACGACGGCGACGGTGCGTGTTCCGGAGGAGCTGCACGCGCGCGTTCCCGCCGAGCAGCGTGGGCCCGGCCTCGACCGGGACGCCGTACGGCTGCTGGTGTCGCGCGGTACGGAGGTGTCGCACCACGAGTTCGTGGAGCTGCCGCTGTTGCTGCGGGCCGGGGACCTGCTCATCGTGAACACGTCGCCGACGCTGGCGGCGGCCGTGGACGGGGCGATCGGGCACGCGCGCGTGGTGGTGCATTTCTCCACGCGGGGCGACGACGGGCGCTGGGCCGTCGAGCTGCGGGTCCCGGACGGCCGGGGCACCACACGCGCGCGTGCGGGAGGGCCTGCGGGGACGGAGGTGCAGCTGCCCGGGGGCGTACGGCTGGTCCTGGAGGAGCCGCTGAGCGAGCGGGGCGAGCGGCTGTGGTGGGCGCGGGTGTCGGCGCCGGGCGGGGTGCGGTCGAGAGGTGCGTCCGGTGCTCCCTCGGCGGCCGGCGAGCCCGTCCCGGGCGCCCCCGCGCCGTCCGGAGCGCCGGTATGTGTCGTGGAGGCGCTGCTCAGGGAGCACGGGCGGCCCATTCGGTACTCCTATACGGAGCGGGATCAGCCGTTGCCCGTGTATCAGACGGTGTTCGCGTTGCCCTCGGCGGACGGTTCGGGCAGTGCGGAGATGCCGAGTGCGGCGCGGCCGTTCACGACGCGGCTGGTGGCGGAGCTGGTGAGCCGGGGTGTGCGGTTCGCGCCGGTCACGTTGCACACCGGGGTGGCGTCGGCGGAGGCGCACGAGCCGCCGTATCCGGAGCGCTTCGCGGTGCCGGAGGCGTCGGCAAGGCTGATCAACGCGGCCGTGGCGGGCGATGGTCGGGTGATCGCGGTGGGAACGACCGCCGTGCGGGCCGTGGAGTCCGCCGCCGGGCCCGACGGTGTCGTACGGGCGTGTGCGGGGTGGACCGATCTGGTGGTGACGCCGGAGCGCGGAGTGCGGGTGGTCGACGGGCTGCTGACCGGGCTGCATGAGCCGGAGGCCTCGCATCTGCTGATGCTGGAGGCGATCGCGGGGCGGGCGGCGATCGAGCGCGCGTACGACGAGGCGATCGGCGGGCGCTACCTGTGGCACGAGTTCGGAGACGTGCACCTCATCCTGCCCGAGGAGGCGCCTCACACAGAGCGTTGCGACAGCAACCGCCGGTGAGGCCGGGAGCGGCTCCGTGTGACCCCTCCCATAGGGCGCACATCACGTACGAAGTTTCCTAGGAGATACATAAGGGCGCTATGAGCGGGAGAGACGTGGCGGTCTGTCCTGTTTTGCTACTTCCCGTTCCACTATCCAGGATAGTACGTCACACCTTTGCCACAGAATTTTGCGGCCGCTAAGAATGGCTGCGTCGCTCGGCGCCGTGGGTTTCCGCCCACGGCGTTTGCGCTGGAAGAGCAGTGTCCCCCACCCGGCCCAGAGCGACCTCCGCGCTATTCGAAGAGGTCCATCACTCATGCTCCAGATCGCCAAGACCTTCGCCAACAGTCCCGTGCTGCGCAAGACCCACAAGCTCTCGTTCGCCGGAGCAGCCGCCGTCGGCGCCGTCGCCCTCGGGTTCTCGCTGGTGCCGGCCGAGGCTCAGACCGCCCCGAAGACGGTGTCCGCGGCGCCGGTGGCGTTCAGCCAGGACTCGGCCAAGGACGTGAAGGCGAGCGTCGTCGAGCAGGTGGCCGACGCCAACAAGCAGGCCGCAGCCGCGGCGGCGAAGGAGAAGGCGGCTGCCGCCGCGCAGGAGCGGGCGCAGAAGGCCGCCGCCAGCCGGTCCGCCCAGCGTGCCGAGCTCAAGGCCGCCGCCGCGAAGGCCGTGAAGACGTATCCGAACAACCTCGACGGCTGGATCCGTGAGTCGCTCGACATCATGAAGAAGCACAACATCCCGGGCACGTACAACGGCCTGCACAAGAACATCATTCGGGAGTCCTCCGGCAACCCGAACGCCATCAACGACTGGGACATCAACGCCCAGAACGGCATCCCGTCGATCGGTCTGCTGCAGGTCATCAAGCCGACCTTCGACACCTACCACGTCCCGGGCACGGCCTGGAGCCAGTACGACCCGGTCGCCAACATCACGGCCGCCGCGAACTACGCGGCCCACCGGTACGGGTCGATCGACAACGTCAACAGCGCGTACTGAGGTCGGCGCGGACCTCTCCCCGTACGAACGCCTGACCTGTAGGAACATCTGACACCGTACGAACGCCTGACACGTACGAACGCC
>NZ_AEJC01000070.1 GCF_000317595.1 Streptomyces ipomoeae 91-03
ACGAACTCACCGTGGACGGCGTGCACCTGACGTACCGTCCGCTCCGCGCGAGCGGCGAACGGCACGACCTGTACCGGACCAACCGCGACTACCTCGGTGTCCTCCGCGCCACCGGCACCGACCAGGACACCGTCGACCGAGTGGTGGCCGACTTCCTCGCCGCCCGGCGCTGGGAGATCCAGCCGTGACCGCCGTCGCGCCCGTGAAGGCGCCCGAGACCGCCGCCCTCGCGAACAACGCTGTCTCCTTCACCCTCTCCCCGGACCCCGCCGAAGCCGCCCTCCTCATACGCGTACTCAGCGCCCTCCTCCGCGAGGACGTCGTCGGACTGCGCAGCCGCGGCACGCTCGTCGAGCGCCCGGACGGCCCCTGGCTGCGCCTGCCCGCCGAGGGCGACGACGGCCTGCTGCTCCCTGTCGTCGAGGACGGGTTCCAGTCGGTATACGCCGCCCGACTGCCCCTGCTCGTACGGGAGTCGGACGGCATGGAACTCACCACCTGCGACACCGTCCTCGCCGAACTGCGCACGCTGGCCGACCCCGTCGACCGCGACGGCTTCGACGCCTTCGCCGAGGAGTGCCGGCAGACCCTCGAGACGATGCGGCTGCACGACGAGACGGCGCACGAGGTGGCCGACGGGCTCACCCGGCTCTACGGCCCCGACCTCGCCGACTGGACCGGGCTGCGCGGTGGCCTGGCGTACGAGACCCTTGCCGCGCGCCTCGACCACCCGGTCTACCCGACCGCACGTGGCCGCTCGGGACTCGACGAGGGCCGACTGCGCTCCCACGCCCCGGAGTTCCACCCGAACTTCGCACTCCAGTGGCTCGCCCTGCCCCGCGAGGCCGTCACCGTCAGCGGACAGCTGCCGGACGGCTGGCCCACCCCCTCCGCCCTCGGTCTCGCGGACCTTGACCCCACCCATGTCGCCCTGCCCGTCCACCCGTTGACCGTCGGCGAACCACTCGACGCCGCCCTGCGCGAGACGGGACTCGCAGGCCGTGCCGTGCTCGCCGACTGGCCGTACCTCGATGTCGTACCCACCCTGTCGATGCGCACGGTCGCGCCGACAGCCGCGCCCTCCCTGCACCTGAAACTCCCCCTGGCGACGGCCACGTTGGGCCTGCGCAACAAGCGGTCCATCAAACCCGGCACCCTCGTCGACGGCGCCGCCGGGCAGCGGCTGCTGGAGGCGGTGATCGACCGCGAGCCCCGCTTCAGGGACAAGGTGCTGCACGCCGACGAGACCGTGTACGCGCACGCCGGGCACGAACTGCTGGCCGTGCTGTGCCGGCGCTACCCGTCGGGCCTCGACGACTCCGTCGTCGTCCCCATGGCCGCGCTCCTCGCCGAGGCACCCGGCGGGGGACTGGTCGTCGACCACCTCGCCGACCGCTTCCACGGCGGTGACGTGACCGCCCTGCTGGACGCGGTGCTCACCCTGCTGTTCGACTGGCAGACCACACTCTTCGGGTACGGCATCGCGCTGGAGTCCCACCAGCAGAACGTCTCCCTGGTCCTCGGCCCGGAACCCGGCGACCTGCGGCTGCTGCTGAAGGACAACGACGGGCCGCGCATCAACACCGCCCGGCTGGCCGCCACGCTCGGCGAAGGCGAAGGCGAAGGCGAAGGCGAAGGCGAAGGCGAAGGTGGCGGCGGCGGTGGCGCCTGGGGCTTCGACGACGCGCGGACCTTCGGCCCCGACGACCGGGCGGTGGCCGATGTGTTCACCACGATCACCGTCCATCTGTGCGCGGGCGCCTACGCGTTCGGCCTCGCCCGTCACGGCCGCGCCCCGCTGCCCGAGCTGCTGGACCTCGTACGGGACCGGCTCACCGAGGCCGTCGACCGGCTCGGCGGCGCCGCTGCGGCCGTCCTGCGCGCCCGTGTACTGAACGCGCCCGAGCTGCCGGTGAAGGCGATGGTGACCGCCGGGACCCTGCTCAGCAAGGAGCGGTCGGGCGCCGCCGACATCAACAAGCACTACACCACCGGGCCCAACTACCTGCTCCGGCCGGGAGGTTCGGCATGACCGCCGAGGCGCTTCCGATGCC
>NZ_AEJC01000071.1 GCF_000317595.1 Streptomyces ipomoeae 91-03
CCGCGGTGGCCGGCACGGTGCAGGCGAGGAGGGCTCCGGCCGGTGTCGTCCCGTCATGTACGTCGGCAACGAGTGCCTGTTCGTGCGGCTGTCGAGGTGGCCTGCTCTTCGTGGGCGAGCAGGCCGGTTCGACGGGGACGGGGCGCCCGTGTCCCGGGGACCCCGGTAAGGGGCGACTGACTGATGACGGACCGTCAGAGTTGGTCGGCAGCCGCCCGGGACGGGCTCACGCGGGCCGCACCAGCCCACGTCGTACGCGAAGATCACCGCCTGCACCCGGTCTCGGGCGCCGATCTTCGCCAGCACGCGGCTGACGTGGGACTTGACGGTGGACTCGGCGAGATGGAGGCGGTCGGCGATCTCGGCGCTGCTGCAGCCGGAGGCGACGGCGGTGAGGACCTCGCGTTCGCGGGCGGTGAGTTCGGCGAGTCTGCTCTGGTGCTCTGGTGCTCTGGTGCTCTGGTGCTCTGGTGCTCGGGGGAACGGCCGGGCAGCTGGTTGGCGAAGGCGTCGATGAGCTTGCGGGTCAGCCCGCTTTGCGCAGGGCCTGGCCGGCGCGGTGGGCATCGTGATCGCTCAGGCCGCCGATCGCGATCTGCAGTCCGGCAGCACGCTCCTCGGCTGGGCCACCTGACTGTGATCGGCGGACTCGCCGCGATCACCGGTCCTGGGCGGCCGGCTTGCCGTCTTCACCGACTGGCATGCATCGGGACCGGTGTGAGCTGTTCACGCCAGGTTCTTGGTGAAGGACTCCGTCAGCTTGTCGAACGGGATCACGTCCGTCCTGTCGTAGAGGTCGACGTGGTTGCCGCCCGGGACGAGGTGGAGTTCCTTCGGCTCCGCCGCCTCGTTGTAGACGTCCTCGCTGAAATACCGAGAGAAGGCCTCCTCGCCCGCGATGAAGAGAATCGGTCGCGGCGAGATCGACTTGATGTGGGTGAGCAGCGGGAAGTTCATGAACGCCATGCTGCTCGTCAGCGTGAACTGGGTGATGGAGTTGGGGTGGTAGCCCCGCGGCGTGGAGTAGAACGAGCCGAACTCGCGCCCGACGGGGTCGGTGTTCTCGTCGAACCCGATCGGCGCCCCGCGCGGGCCGAGCGCGGGCGTGCCGTTCAGGAAGTCCGCGTACCGCTGCTCGGCGAGGTCGTCGAGCATGGCGGCCCGTGCCTCGTCGGTGAGGGAGTCGAGGGGGCCCTTCGAGGCCATCCGGGAGATGTCGACCATGGCAGCGGTCGCCACGGCCTTGATACGCCGGTCGACCTGGGCGGCGCTGAGCAGGAACCCGCCGCTGCCGCACATGCCGATGCCGCCGATGCGCTCCCGGTCGACGAAGGGGCGCGTGCCGAGGTAGTCCACGGCCGCGCTGAAGTCCTCGACGAAGATGTCGGGGGACGACGCGTGGCGCGGTTCGCCGCCGCTGTAGCCGTTGTAGGAGGGGTCGAAGGCGAGGGCCACGAACCCACGCCTTGCCAGGTTCTGGGCGTAGATCCCCGATCCTTGTTCCTTGACGCCGCTGTACGGGGGGCCGATCAGGACGGCCGGGTGCTGCCGGGACTCGTCGAGGTCTTTCGGCAGATAGAGGTCGGCCGCGATGGTGATGCCATACCTGTTCTTGTACGAGACCGGAGTGCGTGTGACGTTCTCGTCGAGGTCGAAGATGTAGTTGTCCATTGTCGGTGCTCTCTCTTTCTTTCTTCTCACTCTCACCCTCAGCAAGGTCCGCGGTCGGTCACGTCGGCAAGTCTTGTACGCCGAGGACCGTCAGTGGGAGGGAGAGTTTTCGCCTAGGCAGAACAGCCGTCAGGCGGTGCCAGGTGAGGGTGACGGCTGCTGCTCCGGCTCGTTTCCCGGGGGCCGCCATAGGAAATTCACTGGTAAAGACCCGTGTAAAGCGTTGATAAAGATAAAGAATCGGATCGCTGGAGCGAGAGGGGGGACAGTCTCATCCAGGGAGAAAACTCTCCCTCCCAGCGGTGGGGTTGACGATGCAAGACTGCCCCGCGTGACTGATCGCGGGCCGTTCAGCGGGTGAAGAATTCCCTCGTGCCCGGTGGTGACGACGTCACGGGAATTGTGCGGCTTCGCCGATGTGCAGGCCAGGTGCCCCATCCACCGATTCGAAAGCGTACGTATGCCTCCCACTGAACTTACCGAGTCAGAAGTACCGCCCCCGGGTGACTCCGGCGAGTCCCCCACGACCCCGACGCGGCGTACGTTCATCGCCACGACCACCGCGGTCGGTGGCGCCGTCGTCGCCGGCGGCCTCATCGCCGGGTCCCCCTTCAGCGACACGCAGGAGGCGGCTGCCGCGGAGACCGCGCCCTCGAGCCGTGT
>NZ_AEJC01000072.1 GCF_000317595.1 Streptomyces ipomoeae 91-03
GTAGATCCCGGTCGCGGCCAGTACGAGCACGCTGCCGAACGCGACTCGCGAGAAGCGTCGTACGGCCGCGGTCTCGATCGGTGCGTCGGCCGGCGCCCGGAACAGCGCCACGAGCAGCGTCGCCAGACCGCCCAGCCAGGCGGCGACCGCCAGCAGGTGCAGGACGTCGAGGGGCATCGCGAGGCCTGTCTGGATACCGGTCGAGGCATGCTCGGACATCGCCCAGCTCGCGGCGAGCCCGATGGCGACCACACCACCGCCGACTCCCCCTCCGCAGCCACCACCAACTCCACCAACGTCGCCCGAGCCCGAGCCACCCGAGACCGAACCGTCCCCACAGGACACCCGATGAGCCGCGCAGCGTCCTCGTACGACACCCCCACCACCTGCGTAAGCACAAACGCCTCACGCCGCTCATCCGGCAACGCCCCCAGCAGATCCACCAACGCGACACCGTCGTCGAACCCCGGTAACCCCTGCGGCTGGGCCCGCTCGACGGCCAGCCGCCAGTCGGCCACGTCGGCCGCCCGAGGCCGGACCGCGGCATACCGGAAGCTGTCGATCACCGCCCGCCGCGCGATCGACAACAGCCACGTACGAGCCGAACAACGGCCCTCGAACCGATGCAGACTGCCGAGCGCCCGCAAGAACGTGTCCTGGGCCAGGTCGTCGACCACCTGCGGATCGGCGCAGAGATGGGCGACGAAGCGCTGCACATCATGGTGCAGCGCACCGACGAACAGTTCGACGGCCTCGGGGTCACCGCCGCGCGCGGCGAGCGCCCAGGCGGTTATCGACTCGTCGGTCGACACGGACGGCGACGGCGCAGGCGCAGGCGACGCCGGAGCCGATGTTGTAGGGGTGATCACCTGTTGTCCTTCTGGGGTCATCAGAAATCCGGACCACCGACGCGGGCAAGCGGACAAGGAGGGCGCATGGGTCGTGGTCACAGGCTCATGGCCGCACGAACCCGTGGCCGCACCAGCCCCTGGGCCCGCAAGCCGCAAGCCGCAAGCCGCAAGCCCGTGGGCCCGCCAGAACGCGGGCCGATGCCGTCGGCGGTTCGGTGAGGAAAGGTGGTCGTACGGCGTCCACCTGAGTGGGTGGCGTACGTACGACCGAGCCCCGAGGCGAACGCGCCGCACGCTGCTGCGTGGCGCCGTCGCCTCGGGTCACCGGCTGTCGTCAGATGACAGCGGCCCCGGCGGGTGGACCCCGAGAGGTGATCGCATGGACGAGGAGGAGCCGTCGCGGTGAGCGGTCGGAACGGCGGCCTCGACGGACGCGTGGACGCGGCCGTTCCGGCGGGGCCGACAGCGCGAGCGACAGCCGCAGTGGCGCGGCCAGCCAGCCGGCCACGGCCCGCAGCAGTCCGAAGAGGGCACGTTCCCCGTACGCCAGCCACAGACCGCACAACAGCGCGGCCAGCAGATGCGCGGCGAACATGCCGGACGATGACGCGGAAGAGTACGGGCCGTCCAGGAGATGGCCGATGTGGTCCGCGTGCCCCATCTGACCCGTCGAAGCGGTATGGACCGTGTGGTCCATGGGGCCGGAGCCCGTGCCCATGGAACGCATGGAGCCCATGCTTCCCATGGAGCCCATGCTCCCCAAGCCTCCCGTGGAGGCCATGCCCTCCACGACCCCGGCCCCCGTCGGGCTCGACGACTGTGCCCATGAGAAGCCCGAGTGGAGGGCCGTCTGGGCGGCGACCACGACCGACACGATGAGAGGGAGTCCGCGTTCACGGCCGGCCAGGGACCAGCCGACGGTGCCGGTCGCGGCGGCCCCGGCGACCATGGCCCACCAGGGGACGTGGCTGCCGGACATCATCACGTGCCCCAGCGCGGCGAGCAGCACACAGACGGCCGCGAACATCGCGGCCCGTACCGTGCGCGAACACCACCCTGCGGTCATGGCGTCCCATCCTCGCATCCGGATATCGGACGTCTCTCCGTCATCCATGAGTACGGATGTCCATCCGGCGTCGCACTCACACCGCCAACTGTGATCCGGATCACGCAGGAACCGGCCCCACCGATGAGGCAGTCTTCTGCCTCGTGGGGAGCCCTTCGCAGTACAACAGCCAGACCGGTCCGAACGGTTCGACAGGTCGGAACGGTTCGACAGGTCGGAACGGTCCTGTCAGCCCAAGTGGTCAGCGTCGTGTCGGCTTCGGTGCGCACATGGTCGTCTGTGGGGACGACGGGCTGGCGCATCGGCTCGCCGCCGAGTTGCGGAATGTGTACGGGGAGCAGGTGACGCTCGTCGTGCCGCCGACGGCACGGGTCGCACCGCGCCCGGTGGTGGGGCGGGCCCGGGCGGCGGCGCTCTTCGACCGGGTCTCCGCGGCGGTCAACCGGGCCACCGGCAACGGCGATTCGACGACCGGCGACCGGACCGGCGGCCGAACCGGTGATCGCAATGGAGACCGCAGCGGAGATCGCAGTGGAGATCGCAGCGGTGACCGTGCCGCCGAGCGGCTGTTGGAGGCCGGTGAGGCGACCGAAGCGGTGCTGGCCGAGGCTGGGGTGGAGCGGGCCGCCGCGTTGGCGCTCGTCTATGACGACGACGAGACCAACATCCGTGCCGCGCTCATCGCCCGCCGGCTGAACCCCCGACTGCGGCTGGTCCTGAGGCTCTACAACCGGCGGTTGGGGCTGCACATCGAGGAACTCCTCGATCAGGCCTCGGCGCTGGCGTTGGCTGCGGGCGGGACCGCCGGGGATGGGGGCGGTGCCGGGATCGACGGGTTCGGGGCCTCCACGACCGTCCTGTCCGACGCCGACACCGCCGCGCCCGCGCTGGCCGCGACCGCCGTCGCCGGGACCACCAAGGTCGTACAGACGGACGGGCTGATGCTGCGGGCCGTGGAACGACCGCCGGGGCAGGGCGGACAGGGCGGTGGTCAAGGGCCCGGGGCGGGGCCGGGACTGTGCACGCTCGCGCTGCTGTCGGCGACCACCAACGACCCCGCAGGGGCGGACGGTTCCGAGGGCAGCGGGGAGCGCGGACCCCAACTCCTGCCGGACGAGCGGGCGGTGGCGGAAGCGGCCGGGCGGGGGACCGTCGTACTGGACACCGTGCGGTACGCGGGGCCCGCGGACCCGCCGGGTCGGGCGGGCGGTGGTTCGCTGAGCGCGCTCGGGAGGCTCGGAGGCCTCGGGGTGCTCGGTTCCTTCAGGACGCTGTTCTCGCGGCGGCTGCGCTGGTCGCTCGCGGGGCTGGTGGCGTGTGTGCTGGGGCTCGCCGTCGCGCAGATGGTCGTCACCGGGGAACATCCGCTGCGGGCGACGTACGTGACGCTGCTCGATCTCTTCGCGATCAACGACCCGGCGACGGAGGGAAACGACTCCCGGAAGGTCCTCCAACTCCTCTCCGGACTGATGGGGTTGCTGTTGCTGCCGGTTCTGCTGGCAGCCGTGCTTGAGGCGCTGGGCACGTTCCGCAGTGGGACCGCGCTGCGGAAGCCGCCGCGTGGGCTGTCCGGACATGTCGTTCTGCTCGGCCTCGGCAAGATCGGCACCCGGGTTCTCGCGCGGCTGCGTGAACTGCACGTGCCCGTGGTGTGCGTCGAGGCCGACCCGGAGGCCCGTGGGCTCGCGGAGGCGCGGCGGCTGCGGGTGCCGGTGGTGCTCGGGGACGTCACGCAGGAGGGGGTGTTGGAGGCCGCCAAGATCCACCGCGCGAACGCGCTCCTCGCCGTCACCAGTTCCGACACGACGAATCTGGAGGCCGGGCTGTACGCGCGTTCCGTACGGCCCGACCTGCGCGTCGTGCTGCGTCTCTACGACGACGACTTCGCCACCGCCGTGTACCGCACCCTCCGTGCGGCTCACCCGCATGCCCTCACCCGGAGCCGCAGCGTCACCCATCTCGCCGCACCCGCCTTCGCCGGGGCGATGATGGGGCGGCAGATTCTGGGGGCGATACCTGTTGAGCGGCGGGTGCTGCTCTTCGCGGCGGTGGAGGTGCGGGGGCATCCACGGCTGGAGGGGCTGACCGTGGAGCAGGCCTTCCGGCCGGGGGTGTGGCGGGTGTTGGCGCTGGACACTGCCGCGTCCGCGTCCGCGTCTGCCTCCGCCTCCGGCGAGTCCGGCGTCTGGCCCCCGGGCTCCGGTCTGGTCTGGGACCTGCCGCCCACGTACGTCCTCCGCGCCGAGGACCGAGTCGTGCTGGCCGCCACCCGACGGGGCTTGGCGGAACTACTGGGCCGCCGGTCCCGAGAGCGGGCGACCACGTAACCCCGAGCCGGTTCCTCGCCGGTCAGCCCGTGCCGGCAGGACGCGGCTCGTGCTCGCAACTGTCGTCGATGCCGTACGTGTCCCACGCCGGGAACGGATCGGCGACCGACGAGGACACGACCTCATCCGCACCCACCAGGCACCCCGCCAACGCCGCCCGCAAAGCCTCCGCCCGCAACCCGGTACCGATGAAGACCAGTTCCTGGGCATACGGGCTGTCCTCATCCCGCACTGCCGACGGCTCGAAGCGAGCCACGGCCCCCGCCTGCGACCAGAGGCCGACGACCCGCGGCCGACTGGCCAGCGTGAAGAACCCCTTGGAACGGAGAACCTGCCCAAAGTCCCCGCTGTCCAGCCCCTCGGTCACGAAGCCCCACAAGCGCCCCGGATGGAAGGGCAGTTCGGAGCGGAACACGGTCGACGAGATGCCGTACTCCTCGGTCTCCGGAACATGGTCGCCGTTGAGTTCCCGTACCCACCCCGGTGCCTGCTGGGCACGGTCGAGGTCGAACAGACCGGTACCGAGGACCGCCGCCAACGGCACCCGGCCGTGGCGCGCCGGGACGACGCGGGCGGCGGGATTGAGCCGGGCCAGCGTCGCGGTGAGGCGGTCGGCGGTGGACGCGTCCACCAGGTCGAGCTTGTTCAGGACGATCACGTCGGCGAACTCGATCTGGTCGATCAGCAGATCGCTGACAGTGCGTTCGTCGTCCTCGTACTGGTCGAGGCCACGGGCCACGAGCTCGTCGCCGGTCGCCAGCTCGGGCAGGAAGTTCACGGCGTCGACGACCGTGACCATGGTGTCGAGCCGGGCCAGGTCGCCGAGCGTGGCACCGTCGTCGCGGGCGAAGGCGAACGTGGCGGCGACGGGCATGGGTTCGGAAATTCCTGAGCTCTCGATCAGGAGATAGTCGAAACGGCCCTCTCGGGCCAGTCGGTCCACCTCCTCCAGCAGATCGTCGCGCAGGGTGCAGCAGATGCAGCCGTTGGTCATCTCGACCAGCCGCTCCTCGGTGCGCGACAGCGCCGCCTCGCCGCCGCGCACCAGGGCGGCGTCGATGTTGACCTCGCTCATGTCGTTGACGATGACCGCGACCCGCAACCCCTCGCGGTTGGCGAGAACATGGTTGAGCAGGGTGGTCTTGCCGGCCCCGAGGAAACCGGAGAGGACCGTGACGGGCAGCCGGCCCAACCCATCACCGAGTCCGCCGCGCACCGGGGTCGTCACGGCCTCAGGTCCGTCGTACGCCGTGGTCGTCACGGCTCAGACCTCGGGGGTGATCAGCCCGCGCTCGTACGCCTTCAGCAGCCGCTGCGGTACGAGATACGTGGCGCCGTCGACCGTGAACGGCACCAGCTGCGGCGTGCTCGCCTTCCACTGGGCGCGGCGGTGACGGGTGTTGCTGCGGGACATCTTCCGCTTGGGTACGGCCATGGGGTCTCTCCTCGGGCATGCGTGGACAGGGCCGGACGAGGGCGGCCCTCTCCAGACGTTACATGAAAATGGATTCCATTACGAAAACTCGGCTCCCGAAAACTCGGCTCCCGCCGACCTCTCGCCCCGATGAGCAGCCGCGCCCCGGCCGCCGTATGAGAGGGGAGGTCGGTCGAGACGGCCGACCCGCGCACCACTGCCGTACCCGTACGGAGGTACCGTCCCCCGTGGCCATCACCAAGGAAGCCCCCGACCGGACCGACCCCGGCGGCACGGACGAGTCGAACGCCCGGAACGAACCCCACGGCCGGCACCTCAACTCGCCCCTCCTCCTCACCATGCTGCTGGTCCTGGCGTTCGTCGCGCAGGGCCCCCTCCGCCGCGTGCTGGCCGCGCCCGTGACGCAGAGCTGGATGACGGTGTTCGTCGCGGTGGTCGTACAGGCGCTGCCGTTCCTGGTGCTCGGGGTGCTGTTGTCGGCGGTGATCGCGGTGTTCGTGCCGGCGTCGTTCTTCGCGCGGGCGCTGCCGAAGCGGCCCGCGCTGGCGGTGCCGGCGGCGGGGATGGCCGGGGTGGTGCTGCCGGGGTGCGAGTGCGCGTCGGTGCCGGTGGCGGGCGCGTTGGTGCGGCGGGGGGTGACCCCGGCGGCGGCGCTCGCGTTCCTCCTCTCCGCGCCGGCGATCAACCCGATCGTGCTGACGGCGACCGCCGTGGCGTTCCCGGGGAAGCCCGAGATGGTGCTGGCCCGCTTCGTGGCGAGCCTGCTCGTCGCGTGCGCGATGGGCTGGCTGTGGCAACGGCTGGGCCGCGGCGAGTGGATGCGCCCGCCGGAGCGGCCGTCGTACGAGGGCCTCGGCAAGGGCGCGGCGTTCTGGGGCTCGGTGCGGCACGACGTGATGCACGCGGGCGGCTTCCTCGTCGTCGGCGCGATGGCGGCGGCCACGCTCAAGGCGGTCGTCCCGGCGAGCTGGCTGAACGCCGCCGCCGACAACCCCCTCGTCGCCGTCCTGGCCCTGGCGGTCCTGGCCGTACTCCTCTCGATCTGCTCCGAGGCGGACGCGTTCGTCGCCGCGTCCCTCACCCAGTTCTCCCTGACCTCCCGGCTGGCCTTCCTGGTCGTCGGCCCGATGATCGACCTGAAACTCTTCGCCATGCAGACCGCCACCTTCGGCCGCGCCTTCGCGCTCCGCTTCGCCCCCGCCACCTTCGCCCTGGCGATCCTGGTGTCGGTCCTCGTCGGGGCGGTGCTCCTGTGAACCGCCAGGCCCAGACCGTCGTCCTCTTCCTCACCGGCGGCGCCCTCCTCCACGCCGGCTCCACCGACCTCTACCTCCGCTACGTCAAGTCCGGCCTGCGCCCGCTGCTGATGGGCGCGGGCGTGGTGCTGATAGCGGCGGCGGTGGCCACGCTGTGGTACGAGCGCCGGGCGGCACGCCAAGCCGATGACACCCACGCCCACCCTCACGCCGACGACGCCCACCCCCACCACGAACCCCGCGTCTCCTGGCTCCTCGTCCTCCCCCTCCTCGCCCTCGTCCTGGTGGCCCCGCCCGCCGCCGGGTCGTACACGGCGATGCGCACCGGCACGGCCCTGCAGGAGCAGCCCTGGGGCTACCCGACCCTCCCGGCCGACGGCCCCCTCCGGCTCAGCGTCGCGGACTACGCCGGGCGCGCGGTCTACGACAAGGGCCGAGGCCTCGCCGACCGCCGGCTCAAGGTCACCGGGTTCCTCGCACTCGACGGCGCCGGCAAGCCGTACCTCGTCCGCATGGCCCTCAACTGCTGTGCCGCCGACGCCCAGCCCGTCAAGATCGCCCTCTCCGGCCGACTCCCCGCGGTCCTCCAGCCCGACACCTGGGTGGAAGCGACCGGCACCTACACCCCGAAGCGGACCAAGGACCCGCTCAACGGCAACGCCGTCCCGTACCTCGACGTCACCGCCACGCGCCCGGTCAAGGCGCCTCAGGACCCGTACGACGAGGCCTGGAACGGCTGACGGCGACGGCACCCCGCCGGTCGTGCACGCCCCCGGTCGTGCGCACATCCGACGGTCGTACACACCGGCGGGTCGCACACCCCTGGTCGTACATGACTCTGGTTAGCTGACGGTCCGTCAGTTATCGTCGGCCGTGACGCCGTAGTCGCCTGCGACGCGATGCCGTAGATGCCGTAGCCGAAGGGGTGGACGCCGTGCAGACACAGTCCCCGAGCCCGCAGCCGTCCGGTGCTCCTCGTTGGGTCGCGATGTTCCACGAGGGCTCGTCGGGCTCGTGGCGGGTGGGCGCGGAGTCGCCGTACCGCTTGCCCGTGCTGTACGCGGTGGGGGAGATGACCCAGACCCTGCGGGCGCGTGGCGAGGACCCGGCGGTCGTGGTGTGGGGGCCGAAGGGCGGCGGGGGCGAGTGGCAGCGGCATGAAGTACCGGCCGCCGTGTCGGCTCCGGCGCCCCCCGAGGACGTCGCGCCGTCCGAGGCCGGTGGTGGCACGCTCGCCGAACGTATGACCGGCCGGCGGCAGCAGGTGCTCCTGGCCGGGCTGGGCAAGGCCGGCCTCTACGACCTCTCGCCGGAGGACTCGGCGGCCGTCGAGGCCCTGGTGGACCGGCTCGACGAGACCACCGTCCGCAGGGTGGCCCATTGGCTCGCCGTGGCCGGCGGCGAGCGTTAGCGGCTGGGCGCGTTCCATGGTTGGTGGACCCGCGGGGCTGGGCAGCACAACCAGGTGACAGTCTCCGTAGACCCCGAACTCTGTTACGGCTCCGGCGAGTGCGCCCATCGGGTCCCGTCCGTCTTCACCCTGGTCGACGGCTTCGGCGCCGTCCTGCCGGGCCGCGAGACGATGTCCGACGCGCCCGAGGTCAGGGAAGCGGCCGAACTGTGCCCTTCGCAGGCCATATCCATCACCGGCCCCGCCCCGGACCAGTGACGACCGACCCAGCGGCGACCGGCCTGGTGACGGCCGACCCCGGCGACCGACCGAGTGACGGCCGACCCAGCGGCGACCGACCCAGCGGCGACACACCTGGCGACGGCCGACCTGGTGACGACCGACCCGCGGCGACCGACCTGGTGACGACATGCAAACGCCCGGTCGCTGGCGACGGGGGATGCACCAGCGACCGGGCTATGGCCAAGGCTAACAAGCCTGCCCGCGAGACGGGAGCCGACTGTTCGATTGTGATGAGAAGTTGTGATCGGGATCACGCGTCCGGCCGAATTCCGGCGCATGCCTGTAAGCCGTCCTCGGCCTCTCTCGACCGCCCCCCGACCGCCGGTTGACCGCCACTTGACCTCATTCGTCGCACGGCGGCTCGTACGACAGCCGTGGCAGGTACTCGTGCCACTTCTCCGGGGTCAGCACACCCCGCGTGGTCGCGCAGATGTGTTCGACCGCCGCGTCGACGTCCAGGTTCCACAGCCGTACGGTGCCGGCGCCGCTGGACACCCCGAGCAGATGGGTCCGGGGGCTGAACGACAGGAAGTTGCCCGTCCTGGCGTTGGGGCTCATGGACTGGCCGATGGGGGAGGCGTCGCCGGGGTCGGCGACGTCCCACAGTCGTACGGTGTTGTCGTTGCCGCCGCTGGCCAGGGTCCGGCCGTCCTCGCTGTACGACAGCGACACGATCGCCTCGGTGTGGCCGGTGAGCGGGGAGCCCAGCGGGGTCGCCTCGCGGGGGTCGCCGACGTCCCAGAGCCGGACCTTGTCGTCGTCGCCCGCGCTGGCCAGGGTCCGGCCGTCCGGGCTGTAGGCGAGGTCGCTGACGGAGCCGTGGTGGTCGAAGAGGGGCTCGCCGACGCTGGTGGCGCGGGCCGGGTCGGTCACGTTCCACAGGCGGACGGTGCCGTCGGCGCTGCCGCTGGCGAGCGTGCGGCCGTCGGGGCTGAAGACGAGGGCGAGGATGTAGCCCTTGTGGCCGGTGAGCCGCTTGTCGAACGGGACGGGGTGGGACGGGTCGCCGACGTTCCACAGCTGGACGGTGTGGTCGTCGTAGACGGTGGCCAGCGTGCGGCCGTCCGGGCTGTAGGCCAGCGCGTCGGTGTACCGGGTGCGCAGCGCGACGGGCGACCTGTGGCGGACCGGATGGGCGGGGTCGCTGACGTCCCACAGGTGCAGTGCCCGGTTGCTGGCCACGATCGCGAGGGTGCGGCCGTCGGGGGAGAACGCCAGCGCGCGATTGCCGTCGTCCGCCTCCATGAACGGTTCGCTCAGCGCCACGGGCCGGCCGGGCTCCGCCACGTTCCACAGCCGGACCCGGCCGTTCTGCCCGGCCGTGGCCAGCACCTTCCCGTCCGGGCGGAACGCTCCGTTCCGGCCGACCATGTCCGACGTCGGCACCGCCCACAGCCGGACCTTGCCGTCCCCGCTCCCGGTCGCGAGGGTCCGGCCGTCCGGGCTGAACGCGAGCGCGAACATCTCGCCGCTCGCTCCGGCGAGCGGCTCGCCCACCTTCGACGCGTACGCCGGATCCGCCACGTTCCACAGACTCGCCGTACTGTCCGCGCTCGCCGCGGCCAGCAGATTCCCGTCCGGACTGAACGCCACGGACCACACGGGCCCGGTGTGTCCGGTCAGCGGCGCGCCGAGCGCGGTCGCCCGCCGCGGATCGGTCACGTCCCACAGCCGTACGGTGTTGTCCGAACTGCCACTCGCGAGGGTCCGGCCGTCCGGGCTGAACGCCAGCGAGTGCACCGTGCCCGTGTGCCCCTTCAGCACACGGCCGAGGGGGACGGGGTCCTTCGGGTCCGCCGTGTTCCAGAGCCGGACGGTGTTGTCGTCGCCGCCGGTCGCCAGCGTCCGCCCGTCGGGGCTGAAGGCGAGGGAGCGTACGGGCGCGGTGTGACCGAAGCGGCCGGAGAGGACGGCGAGGGGCGCGCCGAGTGCCTGCGGCCGGTTCGTGTCGCGGGCAGCCTCGGCACTCCCTGCGTCGCTCGTCCTGTTCGCGCCGCCCGCCTCGCCCGTTTTATATGCTTTACGTGCCTTGTTCAGGCCGCTCATGTCCCACAACCGCACGGTGTGGTCCTCGCCCACCGACGCCAGCGTGCGGCCGTCGGGGCTGAAGGCGAGGAGGTAGATCGTGCCCTGGTGGCCGGTCAGGGGTTCGGCGATCGGCTTGGGGGCGGCGGGATCGCGTACGTCCCACAGGCGAATCGTTCCGTCGTCGCCGGCGCTGGCGAGGGTGTCGCCGTCGGGGCTGAAGATGGCGGTGCTCACCCAGCTGGTGTGGCCGGTGAGGGGCTTGCCGAGGGCCTTGGGGCGGGAGGGGTCGGCCACGTTCCACAGCCGTACGGTCCGGTCGTAGCTGGCGGTGGCCAGGGTCCTGCCGTTCGGGCTGAACGAGGTGAGGTAGACGGCGCCGCCGTGGCCGAGGAGCGGGGTGGCCAGCGGGGCGTTGACGATCGAGACGAGGCGGTTGTTGGTGCCCTCGTCGTCGGGGCGCAGATCGTGGGCCACCAGGTCGAGCTGGGCGGAGAGCGACGGGTCCGTGTACTGGACGCGGTCGGCCTCGGCGACCACCTGCTCGAACATCGCGTCGTTGCGCTGCTGCCAGGCCACCACCGCCGAGCCGACGGCCAGGAGCGCGAGGACGACCAGGGCCGATACGGCGCTCCGGCGGAGCCGGACCGTGCGCTTGCGCAGCCGGACCGAGGCGGCCAGGAACTCCACCGCGCTCCGGGTCAGCAGGGTGTCACCGGCGGACTTCGCCCAGGTGTGCGCCTGTTCGAGCCGCGAACCCCGGTAGAGCAGGGACGAGTCGCGGGCGGAGTCCTCCCAGGCCCGGCCGTCCTCCTCCAGCCGCTGGCGCAGCAGATGGTCGCCCCGGCCCTCGTCGATCCAGCCGCGCAACCGGGGCCAGGCGTGCAGCAGCGCCTCGTGGGTGATCTCCACGGTCTCCGCGTCGAGCGTCACCAGCCGGGCCCGGACCAGCGCTTCGAGCGACTCCTCCGTCTTGCCGGGGTCCGTCGACTCCTCCGCCAGCTGCCGCCGGGTGCCCCGCCGCCGAGTGGCCTGGGTGTCCTCACCGAGCCGTACCAGCCGGAGGAGGAGCAGCCGGGCCGCCGTACGGGCCGCCGGGTCCAGCCCCGACCAGGCGCGCTCGGCGGTCGCCGCCACCGCGCCCTGGATGCCGCCCGCCGCGCGGTAACCGGCCAGCGTCAGCCGCCCCGCCTTGCGCCGCTGCCAGGTGGCGAGCAGCGCGTGCGAGAGCAACGGCAGCACGCCCGCGTCATGCGCCCCGCGCGGCCCGTCCGCGCTCACCTCCCGCACGATCAGCTCCGCCAGCCCCGGCTCCAACTCCAGCCCCACCGCCTTGGCCGGGCCGGTCACCGCCTCCCGCAGCTCCGCGGTCGTGAGCGGCCCCAGCACCATGTGCCGGTGCTGCAGGGCGTCCGCCAGCTCCGGATAGCCCAGGCACTGCTCGTAGAAGTCGGCCCGAATGCCCAGGACGACCAGCGCCGGGACCGGATCCCCGGCCTTGGCGGGCGTGCACGCGGCGCTGAGCAGTTGGATGAAGGTACGCCGGTCCGTCTCGTCGGAGGAGAGGGTGAACGTCTCTTCGAACTGGTCGACGATGATGACGGGGCGTGTGTCGAGACGTGCGTCGAGGCGTGCGTCGAGGCGTGCGTCGATCGGTCGTTCGGGGGTGGCGGAGGGCGCTTTTCGGCTGGCGGGGAAGGAGGGTGCCTCGCGGCCGTCGCGGCTGGCGCGGCCGTCGCCGCCGGTGCGGCCGTCGCCGCCGGCGCGGGTGTCGTGGCCGTACCGGCCGCCGTAGCGGGGCGTGTCAGGGCCATCGGGCGCCGTCGCCGTGCGCTTCGCCCGCTTCGCCCACGCCGTGATCCCCTCCCGTACCGCTTCGGCGAACCACCTGGTGCCCGGCTCGTACGCGGCGGAGACGACGTGCTCCAGCTCGGGTATGTGGCGGGTCAGTTCGGCGAGCGGGTCGGCGCCCGGCACGAGCTGCAGCACCTCGCGCGCCTCGCCGTCCCGTACACCGCCATCCCGTACACCGCCGTCCCGCAGGGCGGCCACCAGACCGGCGTTGAGGAGGGACGACTTCCCGGCGCCCGAGGCGCCGACGAGCATCACCAGTCCGCCGGTCTCCTCCGTCGCGCGCAACTGGGCGACCAGGGCCTCCGTGCTCCGCTCCCGCCCGAAGAACCACCGGGCGTCCTGCTGCCGGTACGAGGCCAGCCCCCGGTACGGACACACACCACCGGCAAGGGCGGGCGCCTCGGCCGGCGCCTCGACCTCCGGGGCCCCCTCGGCTCCCACGGCCCGTCCGCCGGGGCGCTCCGCGGCCGGGTCGGCGAGGGCACGCTCCCAGAGCCGCTGCCACTGGCCGATGTCGTACAGGCCCTTGGACACGGGGGTGGGCCGCGCGCGCCGGGCCTCGGGTATCAGGACGTGCAGTACGGCGGCCAGCGCGGCGAACTGCGCGGGTACGTTCCTGGCCCGCCGCCAGTCGCTGATCCGCTGGGCGGAGACCCGTACGGGCCGCCCCCGCTCGTCGACCCGCTGCAGTCGGACGACCGACTCGGACACGCTCTTGAGGGGAGGGTTGCCAGCTTCCTTGTACAACAGCGCGAGACGTTCCGCGAAGGCCGTGCGTGCCCCTGAGTCGTGACTCAAGGCATCCTCCCCTTGTACTTCCCCCACCTCTTGTTTTCCGGACCGGAAAACCCACTTTATATGCCTGACCTGGGGTTAAGCGGTGCGCATGATTCCGGACACTCCTCCTAGGTGGTCATGGCTGGCAGGATCACCTCTCAGCGGGGCCGGTCACCGGACGACACCCGGGCAGGTCCACCGGCGCAGCCGTCCGAAACGTGCTCCACAACGCCGTACGTTTTCGGACAGCTTCAGCGTCGGCCCACCGCCCATCGACCCGGACGACACCGCCCGGCACCTGGACGACGCAGTCCACCGAACTCCTCGGTCCACGTCCCCTGACGCGGACCGACACCCCCGCGCCGTTCGGCACCGGTCCCCACGTGGGGAGGGACCGGTGCCGGACGAAGCGCGTCGGTGCCGCTTCACCGATCCCGCCGCGAGCCGCCCTACTGACCGGAGCCGCCGGAACTACCGGAATCGCCTGATCCGCCGGAGCCACCGGAGCCGCCGGAACTGCTCGAACTGCCGGAGCCGCTCCCGGCATAGACGATGTTCGGCCGAGGCGCCCCCGCCATACCGGACCCGAGGAAGTAGTCCACGTGATGGGACTGCATGTATCCCTTGAACGTCATGGCGTTCCGGTAGGCGGGGTTGTGGGCGAGCGTGTAGAGCCGGGTGCTCGTCGGCCGGTCGGTGGTGAAGATGATCAACTCGTCGAAGGACGCGTTGGTGTACACGGCTTCCTCACGCCAGTCGCCGAGGATGTCGCCGACGAACGTGGGCTGCACACCCTGGGAGGCGTCGACGGCACCGTAGTTCCAGGTACTGACCAGCCGAGGCAGGCTCCCGCTCGTCGTCGGGGCGGCCGGGTCCCACTGCTCGATCTTGCCGTCGTTGAGCAGCTCGATGCCGAGGTCACCGTCCCACCACAACCCCAACTGCGGCCAGGGCCGCAACGACGCGTTCGGCTCGGTGAGAGTGTTGGAGGCCGCGTTGTACAGACCGGAGAAGGACCAGACCTCCATACCCGGGAACCGTGGATCGACGTCCCCCGCCATCCCGCGCCCGACATCGGCGGGCCCGTCACCGTAGTGCTCCCAGATGAGGGACCCGGTCGAGGCGTCGTAGTAGTACTCCAGCAGCCCACTCGGGTTGTCTTGCTGTACGCCGTACCCTTCCAACCCCGGCCGGCGGGGATCCATGTCGGCGAGATGGAACCGATCGCCGTGGATGATCCCCCGTGGCCCCATCGAGTAACGCAGTGACCCGTCCCCATTGAGCACGAACCCGATCTCGGCGACCTCGTCCGTCCCATTGCCGTCGACGTCGACGGCTCGCGTGTTGTGCCCGTCGGGCGCGTCCTGACCGCCCCGCGACCAAGTCCACTGACGATCCAGCGAGTCACCGTCGTACCGCCAGGCCGCCATCATCAGATTGAACGCCCCGTCGTCACGCCGATTCTTCATGTACGCGACCAGACTCGGCGTAATGCCATTGAGGTACGCCACCCCGAGCCGTGCCCCCATCGGCCCGTCACCCAGGTAAGTGGTCGGCACGGCGGACCAGTTGCGCAGCGCGCCGGTCCTGCCGTCGAGGATGGCCATGAACTGGCGTGAGTCGTTCTCATGCGTCCAGGTCGTCCCGTCGCCGAAGGTGACCCCGTCGGCGATCCGCACGGCCACCTCCGCGCGCCCGTCGCTGTCGAAGTCATAGACCGTGACCCCGTCCCAGTGCCCCAGATCGATCGCCGCCGACCCCGGCTCGATGGTGTTCTGGTTCTGGCTGTTGGGTCCCATGTCGACCTCCCAGAGGAAGTCCCCGTCCCCGCTGTAGGCCTCGATCCGCTGCGGCGACCCCTGCCGATCCACGACGTAGTCGTACTCACCGTCCCCGTCCAGGTCCCCGACCCACACGAACTTCACGGCCCCACCACCGCGCAACGGCACCCGCACCACAGGCTCGACGGCGTGATGGGCAGCCAACGTGAAGGCGGCACTGGGCGCCTGCTCCTGCCCACCCACAACGGGGGCCACCCGATAACTGTTGGCCCGAGTCAAATCGGCGGTGGCGTCGGTGAAGTTGGTCCCCCCGGTCAGCACACCGCCGTTGATCCTGACGTACGCCCCACCGCCGGTGGACCGATAAACATTGAACCCGACCCCCTCCGGATCCAGCCCCAACAGCCGCCACGACACGAGAACCTGACTCCCACTCGTCCGCACGGCCACAACCCCACGCCCAAGGTTCTCCATCACCCGAGCGGCCTGTACGTCGACATCGACACCGGCGGCGACCACAGCGGCAGTCACAGGGCTGCCCGATCTCGCGCCGAACGAGATGACAGGGCTCCTGTGACCGACGACCAACGCGGCGCACACAACCAGAACCACAGACACGACAACGGGCACCCGACCGCCCATCCACCGACACTTCCAGACGCTTTTCATGCCCATGACGCCTTTCATGCTCATGACAATCTCCGAACTGTCAGCGGTCGTTGCGCGTGGTGCGGTGGGTGGTGACGGGGTGAGTGGTGACGAGGCATGCCGGGACGGTGGCGTCCTGGGCGCAGTGGAACACCGCCTGCCGCTGCGAAACGTACGGATGGGAGGCACAGCCGCGACACGGGCCAGAAACCCCGAACACTTAAACCGTTTACACCCTTGGATGGAAGCACCGTGACGAGTGCGCGTCAAGCTCCCCAGAATCGAGACGTCGATTGAGCCCCCGACGATTCAACCGATCCCCATCTCACCAGCTCATGGCCCTACGGGGCCCTACTGCACGAAGCGGCGAAGCTCCCCACCCACACCGACGCACGGCCCTAAGCGCGCACCCCTCCAACAAAAACGTTTCCAACCCAACCACAAGACGCCCCACCTCGACGCCCTACCGGCCAGCACTCAAACCACACACCTGGTCAAGCACATGATCCGCGACCATGCCCCGAACTCACAGCGAGGCTGCCGGGCTCCCAATCGAGCCCCAAACCACTCAGGGACCCGACCCGCGCTGCGGATCAGGCCCCTGACCTGGTACTTCACTGTCGGGGTGGCGGGATTTGAACCCACGACCTCTTCGTCCCGAACGAAGCGCGCTGCCAAGCTGCGCTACACCCCGATTGTCGCTGCTTGTCGCGGCGACGTCGTTTACTTTAGCCCACCGGCGGCTGGAGACGAAATCCGGTTTTCGGGGCGGTGGTCGTGGCGGTCGCGGCGGCCCCGGCGGGGGCGTACGGGGTCGGGGCGGAGGTGGTCGACGGCCACGAGGAAGAGGGCCAGGGCGTAGATGGCGAGGCCCATGAGGAGGGCGTTGCCGAGGGCGCTCTTGTAGCCGTGGCGGTCGGCGTCCAGGAACGGGTAGAGGTACGGGGCCGGCCAGTCGGGGGTCAGCAGTGCGGCGCGGCCGAGGGTGAACGCCAGGTATGTCATCGGGTACAGCAGCCACGCTGCGGCATGGATCAGGCGCAGCTGGGAGGGGCGGGTCAGCAGGAGCCAGTCCGCCACCACCGCCAGGGGGATCGCCGTGTGGAAGGCGACATCGGTCACCGCGTGCCAGCCGGTGGGTGTGACCGGGGCGCCCGTCGGTGTCATCGTCATGGCGAAGGTGGTCGGATCCTTCGCGAGGATCAGGTGGTACACCAACGCCGCGACCACGGTGTAGAGGACCGTGCCACCCGTCACCAGCGGCGGCAGCGGGCGGCGGGCCGACCAAGCGCGGCGGGACGACGCCACGAAGACCAGCGCCACCACGGCCGTGCTCTGGACCGAGAAATGGCTGATCGCCCGTAGCGGGCTGCCCAGGGCCATCTCGATCACCACGGCCATTGCCGCCGCCAGTGCCACCAGGGCGCGGAAAGCCGCCGTCGGTGGGCGTCGTACCGGTGTCACCACCGCCGTCGCGGGCACGACGGACGGCGCGGGCGCGGGCATGCCCGAGATCGCGGGCAGATCGGGGATGTCCTTGGGTATCGGTGCGGTCATGCGCTCACGCTAAGTCGACCCGGACAAACTGGGCCATTCTGGGTGAGCTGTATGGGTTACGCCGGAGCGCTACGCGGCGACGGTGCCTGCGCCCCGGCGCCCTGCCGCCTCACGCCTCCCGCCCCACCCCGACACCTCGTACGCCCGCACCACGCCCGCGCCAAGGACGTGGCACGCCCGCACTACGGACGTGCCACGGACGTATCCACACCCAACCGGCACCCCGCCTGAACCACTGCCCCCTGCCCTTAAACGCCCTATTCCTCCCGCTCCACCAACGTAAGCAGCGAAGCCTCCGGTGGGCAGGCGAACCTCACCGGGGTGTAACGGTTGGTGCCGCAGCCCGCCGAGACGTGCATGTACGCCGTGTGGCCCCCGGCCGTGTGCGTCGACAGGCCCTTCACCCGGTCCGTGTCGAGGTCGCAGTTGGTGACCAGGGCGCCGTAGAAGGGGATGCAGAGCTGGCCGCCGTGGGTGTGGCCGGCCAGGATCAGGGGGTAGCCGTCGGCGGTGAAGGCGTCGAGGGAGCGGAGGTACGGGGCGTGGACGACGCCGAGTGAGAGGTCGGCGGACTCGGAGGGGCCGCCGGCCACGCGGTCGTAGCGGTCGCGCTTGATGTGCGGGTCGTCCAAGCCGGTGAGCTCCACCGACATGCCCTCGATCTTCAGCGTGCCCCGGGTGTTCGTGAGGTTGAGCCAGCCCGCCCCGTCGAAGGCGTCGCGCAGATCTTCCCAGGGGTTGTGGATCGCGCCGACCACGGGCTTGTTGCCGTTCAGGCCATGGCGGCCCTGGGCCTTCTCCAACAGGTAGCGCCCGGGGTTGCGCAGCCGCGGGCCGTAGTAGTCGTTCGAGCCGAAGACATACGCTCCCGGGAACTCCATCAGCGGGCCCAGAGCGTCCAGCACCTCGGGTACGCCCTCGGAGTCGGACAGGTTGTCCCCGGTGTTGATCACGAAGTCGGGGCGCAGCCCGGCCAGGGAGCGCAGCCAGCGCTGCTTCTTGCGCTGCCCGCTCACCATGTGGATGTCGGAGACCTGGAGTATCCGCAGGGGCCGCATGCCCGGTGGCAGCACCGGCACCGTCACCCGCCGCAGCCGGAAGGAACGGGCCTCAAAACCCGCCGCGTACAACACACCGGCGGCGCCGACCGCCGCGATCCCGAGAGGTACTCCGTAACGCGCTCGCATGTGCCCATCGTGTCAGACCCCACCGAGCCACCGCGCAGCCTGTGGATAACCGCCCCCACCACCGGCCATCAGCAACTCCCCCTGTGGACAACTGACTCCGGCTCCCTGCGGGCAGCGGGCAGTGGACACGGGGCAGCGGGCAGCAGACGGCGGACACGAGAGGGCGGACATAAGAGGGCGGACAGCGGACAATCGACTCCGGCTCCCCGCCCACAACGGGCTCCCGCCACCACCCCCGCCCGTACCCGCCGTCGCACACCCCAGCGAAATGAAGGCGCGCTTCCCACACCGCACCTGCGACAATCGACGCCATGACCACGCTCAAGTCGAAGCTGCAGGAAGACCTCAACGCCGCGATCAAGGAGCGCGACGAGCTCCGCTCCTCGACGCTCCGGCTGACGCTCGCCGCGATCACCAAGGAGGAGGTCGCGGGCAAGGAGAAGCGCGAGCTCTCCGACGACGAGGTCCTCAAGGTGATCACCAAGGAGGCGAAGAAGCGTCGCGAGGCCGCGGACGCCTTCGCGCAGGGTGGTCGTGCGGAGTCGGCCGAGCGGGAGAAGGCGGAGGGCGAGGTCCTCGCCGAGTACCTGCCCAAGCAGCTGTCCGACGAGGAGCTGACGGCGATCGTCGTCCAGGCCGTCGAGGAGGCCAGGGCCGCCGGCGCCGAGGGCCCGCGGGCCATGGGCCAGGTCATGAAGATCGTCAACCCGAAGGTGGCCGGCCTCGCCGAGGGCGGTCGCGTCGCCGCGGTCGTCAAGCAGCAGCTCGCCGGCGGCTGATCGGCCCCTGGGCCTTCTCCGTCGGTCTTCGCGGCCTCCTCGTCTTCTCAGCCTCCTCGGCGCTCTAGCGGCTGAGCGGCTGAGCGATCCTTGGCCCTTCTCCACCAATACGGCGGTCTCTTCTCCACCAATACGGCGGTTCCTTCTTCGCCAATACGGCGGT
>NZ_AEJC01000073.1 GCF_000317595.1 Streptomyces ipomoeae 91-03
CCCAACGCGTACGTATCCGCTCAGCTCTCCGTCAGCACCGCCGGGCGGCGGGAGGCAATGACCCGCTTGGCCAGGGACTTGGGGCTGGTGAGGAAGCCGAAGCCCCAGGACATGTGCATCGTGGCGAGGGCGACGGGTATCTGGAGGCGGGCCTTGAGGGGCAGCCCCTTGCCGGCCGGGATCGAGCCCGCGACGATCGCCGCGAGATAGCCGCCGGGGACGATGTAGCCGAGGGGCGTGAGCAGACCGCCCACCAGGAGCCCGGCCACGATGGCGCACAGGGCGGTCGGCGGGGCGAGGTAGCGCAGGTTGATGGAGCCCTGGTGGTAGCGGGCGACGACGTGGCGCCAACGCCCGTAGTCCTTGTACTGCTTGGCGAGCGCCTTCACCGACGGCCTCGGCCGGTACGACACCTTCAGCTCGGGCGAGAACCAGATGAGCCCGCCCGCCTCACGGATGCGGAAGTTCAGCTCCCAGTCCTGGGCGCGGATGAACTCCACGTTGTAGCCGCCCTGTCGCTCCAGCGCCTCGCGCCGGAAGACGCCCAGGTACACGGTCTCGGCCGGACCCGCCTGCCCGCCCGTGTGGAAGGCGGCGTTGCCGACCCCGATCTTCGAGGTCATGGCGGCGGCGACCGCGCGCTCCCAGTCGTTCTCGCCCTCGGCGTGCATGATCCCGCCGACGTTCTGCGCGCCGGTCTCCTCCAGGAGCCGTACGGCGGTGGCGATGTAGTTCGGCGAGAGCATGCCGTGGCCGTCGACGCGGACGACGATCGGGTGCCGGGAGGCCTTGATCGCGGCGTTGAGCGCGGCGGGCGTACGGCCGGTCGGGTTCGGGACGGTGTGCACGCGGGGGTCGTCCCGTACGAGCTCGGCGGCGATCTCGTCCGTGCGGTCCGTGGACGGACCGAGGGCGATCACGACCTCCATCTCGCCGGCGTACTCCTGCGCGAGGATCGCTTGGACGGCTCCACGCAGATGCCGTTCCTCGTTGAGGACGGGCATGATGACAGACACGGCGGGGAGCTGCACGTCGGGCTTGGCGTTCATAGGGGGCTCACGTTACCGCGAACGGGGGACACCGACGCGTGCCGCCCGGTCGCCGGGGCGGGCCGCAGATCGTATCGGCCTACGGTGCTGACGAATCCTGACGTCCCCTCGCCCGACCGGTCCCGCGGAGGTGTCCCCTCGTGCCCACACCGCCCCGACGCGCCGCCCGGCCCCAGCAGCCACGGCCGCCCGTACGTCCGCGGCGGCGGAGCTGGGCCATGCGGGTGGCGACCACGCTCTCGGTGGTGGTGCTGGCCGCCGCGGGCATCGGGCACGCGCTGGTCACCGGTCTGGACGACGAGATCGCCCGCGTCGACCCGTTCAAGGACATGAAGAACCGCCCCGAGGCGGGCCATGGCATGAACGTCCTGCTGGTCGGCACCGACGGCCGCGACCGGATCAGCGAGGAGGAGCGACGCCGCTACCGGCTCGGCGGCGCCCCCTGCCACTGCACGGACACCATGATGATCGTGCACATCTCGGAGGACCGGGAACGCGCCAGCATCGTGAGCCTGCCGCGTGACTCGTACGCCGAGGCACCCCCGCACACCGACCACACCACAGGGGAGACACACCGCTCCCACCCGATCAAGCTGAACGCGGCCTACGCGGAGGGCGGCCCACAGCTCACCGTGCGCACCGTCGAACACATGACCAAGGTGAAGATCGACCACTACGTGGAGGTCGACTTCACCAGCTTCATGCGCACGGTCGACGTCCTCGGCGGCGTGAAGATCTGCGCCGCCCGCCCTCTGAAGGACTCCTACACCGGCCTCGACCTCCCCGCCGGCACCCACAGGCTCGACGGCGGCCAGGCCCTGCAGTACGTCCGTTCCCGCCACGCCGACGGCTCCTCCGACCTCGGCCGCATGAGACGCCAGCAGCGCTTCATGGCCTCCCTGATGTCCCAGGCCACCTCCTCCGGGGTCCTCCTCAACCCCATGAAGTTCCGCGACGTCACCCGGGCCGTCCTCGGCTCCGTCCGCGCCGACAAGGAGTTCGACGCCGGCGAACTGATCGACCTCGGTCGCGCCCTGCGGGGTCTCAGCCCCGCCTCCTCCGAGTTCACCACCGTTCCCATCGGCCGCATGGGCTACGACGTCGAAGGCATCGGCTCCACCCTCAAATGGGACGAGACCAGGTCCGCCCATCTCTTCGAGGCCCTGCGCGACGACCGCCCCCTGTCCCCCTACAAGGTCCGCGGCAAGCAGACCGTCCAGGTCGACGTGGCTCCCCAGCAGATCCAGGTCCAGGTCGAGAACGGCACGACGATCCCCGGCCTGGGAAAGAAGGTGGACGGCCAGCTTGCGGCCACCGGCTTCCGCACGACCCGCCACCCCGTGAACGCCCGGGACCGCGACGTGCGCCGCACGCTCGTCCTCTACGACCCCGGCTGGGACCGCTCGGCCAAATCCCTGGCCAGGGCCCTCCCTGGATCGGAACTCCGCCCGGTACGAGCCCAGGGCCCGATCCTGAGGGTGATCGCCGGCACGGACTTCGAACGTGTACGGAAGGTGAGGGCGGAGAACCCGCACCGGGGCGCGTCGGAGGTACTGCGAGGCAACCAGGTGACGTGCCCGTAGGCACCCGGCCCCCCACACATCCGTACGATTTGTGTCAGCTTGGCAACAGCCCTGCCTTTGTTTTTCATCGACCCTTGTGAACGACATGGCCCGGCACTGCACACTTGGGCGCATGAATGATTGGCCCGAGGGATGGTCCGACAACAACCGCGGCGGCGGCTACGGACACGGCAACGCGAGCACTCAGCCCGACGGGGCGCGGGTGATGCGCCAGGTCCGTCGCGGCCCGTCGGCACCCCCGCAGGGCGGCGTGCCACAACAGCCGTCGTACGGCGACCCGTATGGTGACGGCGGTGGCTACAACACCGGCCCCGACCAGTACGACAGCGGCTACAACACCGGCCAGGTGTACGGCTCCGGTGGCACGGGCGGCCCCGGTGGTCACGGCGGCCGCGGGGAGCGCCCCGCTCCCAACTGGCGGCGTCGGATCAAGGTGACCGCGATCACGGTCACGGTCGTACTCGTCGCGACGACGATCGGCACGTACTTCTGGGCCGACTCCAAGCTGAACCGCGAGGTCGACCTCTCCAAGGTCATCGACCGGCCGGAGGCGGGCGAGGGCACCAACTACCTGATCGTCGGCTCCGACAGCCGTGAGGGCCTGTCCGACGAGCAGAAGAAGGAGCTCCACACCGGGTCCGCCGACGGCAAGCGCACGGACTCGATGATGATCCTGCACACCGGTTCGAACGGCCCGACCCTCATATCGCTGCCGCGCGACTCGAACGTGACGATACCGACGTTCGTCGGCTCCGAGTCCGGCAAGCGGTACGAGGGCACCGGCCGCCAGGTGAAGCTGAACGCGGCGTACGCGGAGGACGGGCCCGAGCTGCTGGTCCGTACGGTCGAGGCCAACACGGGGCTGCACATCGACCACTACGTGGAGATCGGCTTCGCGGGCTTCGCGAACATCGTCGACGCGGTCGGCGGCGTCGAGATCGACATCCCCAAGGGCGGCATGAAGGACACCAAGTCCGGTGCCGACTTCGAGGCGGGCAAGCAGACGCTCAACGGCGAGCAGGCGCTCGCCTTCGTCCGCACCCGTTACGCGCTGGCCCGCAGCGACCTGGACCGTACGAAGAACCAGCAGAAGTTCCTCGCGGCCCTCGCCAACCAGACGGCGACCCCGAGCACGGTCCTCAACCCGTTCAAGCTCTACCCCACGATGAGCGCGGGCCTGGACACCCTGATCGTCGACAAGGACATGGGCCTGTTCGACCTGGCCGACATGTTCTGGGCGATGAAGGGCGTGACCGGCGGCGACGGCAAGTCCATGAACATGCCGATCTCGGGCAACGCCGGCAACGGCAACCTCCAGTGGGACACCGCGAAGGTGAAGCAGCTGGTGGAGCAGCTGAAGAACGACGAGACGGTGACGGTGTCGGACAGCTGACACGATCGTCCGGCATTGCCTCAGGGG
>NZ_AEJC01000074.1 GCF_000317595.1 Streptomyces ipomoeae 91-03
CCCCCAGCCCGGCTGGACGTCCGAGGCCTCGGGCGATGTACGAGTAGAAGGCGCCGGCGTTGCGGATGTAGGGCGTCATCGCGGTGAAGCCGACCGCGAAGAGGACCAGCACCACGCCGACGGCGAGATAGGCGACCGGGGCGCCGATGCCGCCGAAGAGGATGGCGAGGGGAGCGACACCGGCCATCACCGTGAGCGGGGCGGCCGCGGCGACGACGAAGAAGACGATGTCGGCGACGCCGAGGCTGCCGCGCTGGAGGTGATGGCCCTGATCGGTCCCGGCGGCCGGTGGGGGCTGCTGGGGAGCGGTGGGGACGAGGGGCTTGGTCATGGAGGTCTCCGCGTCGTGTGTGTGGTCGGGGAGCGGGTGGAACGTCCAGGAGACGCAGACCGGTCGTGACGACGACGTAGGTCTATCGTCTCCCGGCACGCGTGCTGCGGGGGGTGGTGGCGTCGTGGGTACGCCGGCCGGCGAGCCAGGTGCCCAGGACGGGGAGGTGCGCGAGGTCACCGGGGGCGGTCTCGGCCGGGTCGGCGGCGAGATGCACCAGGTCGGCACGCATTCCGGGACACAGCGCGCCCCATTCCTTCTCCTCGAACGCCTGGTGGGCGCATCCTGCGGAGTAGGCGGCGAGAGCGGTGTCGATGTCTATCCGCTCCTCGGGGAGCCAGCCGCCCTCGGGAATCCCCTCGGGCGTCTGGCGGGTGACCGCGGTGGCGATGCCCCGCAGTGGTTCATGGGCGGTGACCGGCCAGTCGCTGCCGAACGAGAGCCGGGCGCCGGAGGCGAGCAGGGCGGCGATCTGATACTGCCGCCCGCCGCGTTCCGGGCCGATCCTCGGCAGGGTCAGCTCGGTCATCAGGGGGTCGGGCTGGGCCCACAGCGGCTGGAGGTTGGCGACCACGCCGAGTGCGGCGAACCGGGCCAGGTCGGCGGGGTGGATCAGCTGGGCGTGGGCGATGACCGGACGGCGGTCGCGGGCGCCGTTGGTGCGGGCGGCGGCCTCGATCGCGTCCAAAGCCATCCGGACTCCGCCGTCGCCGATGGCGTGGAGGTGCGCGCGGAAGCCGAGTGCGTCGACGGCGGTGACGGCCGCGGCGAGCTCCTGGGGGGACCAGTTGGCGAGGCCGTGCGAGTGCGGGCAGTCGGTGTAGGGCTCGAGGAGGGCGGCGGTGCCGGCCTCGATGACGCCGTCGGCGAAGAACTTCACGCTCCGCGCGGTCAGCAGCCCGGGAGCGGAGCTCTCCACCTTGTCCCGGTCCGCCGTGAACCGGAGGATGCGTTCGCGCCAGCCGTCGGGTTCCAGGACGAAGGCGAGGTCGGCTCGTACGGGAAGCCCCGGCTCGGTGGTCGCTGCGGTGACCCATACGTCGGCCTGGTGCGGTTCGACCCAGGCGTCCTGCACCCAGGTCACGCCGGCCGCGGCGAACCTGGCGGTGGCTTCGCGCAGGGCCGCCACCTGTGCCTCGTGGGACGCCGTGGGAATGAGGTTGAGCACCGGGCCGAGGGCGCCGAACTCGCGCAAGGTGCCCAGCGGCTCGGCGGATCCGTCCCGGCGCAGGATCTCCCCGCCCGCCGGATCCGGGGTCGCGGCGGTGTAGCCGGCCCGGCGCAGGGCCTCGCTGTTCACCCAGGCGGTGTGGTGGTCCATGGTGCGCAGGACGACGGGACGGTCGGGTACGGCGGCGTCCAGCCACCGGGCGTCGAACCGGCCGTCGGGGGCGAGCCACGGGTCGAAGCCGTCACCGGTGATCCACTCCGTCTCCGGGTGTTCGGCGGCCCAGCCTCGTACGACCTCGACGATCTCATCGACACTCGTACGGTCCCGGACCGGTACCCCGGCCAGCCCCAGTCCTCCCATCACCGGGTGTACGTGTCCGTCGCCGAACGCCGGCAGCAGGGCGCCGCCGGCCAGGTCGACGACGGTGGTTCGCGGTCCCCGGGCGGCCAGCGCCTGTGCGCCGAGGGCGGTGATCCGGCCGCCGGTAACGGCAAGGGCGTCGTGGACCGGGGCATCTGCGGCCCCGGTCCGGACGGTCCCTCCGGCGAAGACGATGTCGGCGTGCATGGCGTGCGGCGGTGCCTTTCCGTCGGCCGACTGCCTAACTGAAAGGCATTCGGTTTCCGGTAATGTAGGCGCCCTCCAGGCGACTGGGAAGAGTTTTACTGAATGCCATTCGGTAACTTCTGGGTTACGGCACACGAGGACGAGGAGCCACCGTGGGACGGCCGCGTACACCCCTGCTGGACCGCCGGCGCATCGGTGCCGCGGCACTGCGCCTGGCCGACGAGAAGGGCGCGCTCTCCATTCCGGCCCTGGCCAAAGCCCTGAGCGTCGCCCCATCCGCGCTCTACCACCACGTCGCCGGCCGCGACGACATCATCTCGCTGATGCGCGAGGAACTCGCCCTGACGACCGGAGACGACCAGGACTGGTCACAGCCCTGGGACAAGGCCCTGGAGGGCTGGACCCGCTCCTACCTCGCCGCCTTCGCCGCCCACCCGGGGGCGGTACCCCTGCTCGCCACCGCCCCGCTGGCCGAACCCTTCATGCACGCGATGTACGAGAAGGTCGCGAAGCTGCTCCTGGACGCCGGTTTCGCCGCGAAGGAGGTCATGCCGCTGATCACCGCACTGGAGAGCTTCGTTCTCGGCTCCGCCCTCGACCTGGTGGCACCGCCCGTGATGGTCTCCGACGTTGCCCGCGACACGACTCCGTACCTCAGTGCCGTACTCGACCAGACCCCCGCCGACCGCAGCCGCGCCACCTTGGCCTTCGACCTCGGACTGCGCGCCCTGCTCACCGGGTTCCGCGACCTGCTGCGTCGCTGACGGCAGTCGTGCACGTCGCCAGGCTCGGCCGGTCAGCGCAGCACCACGCCCCGCTTGGCCAAATGGCTACGGCCTCGCCACCTGGCGTCCGCATCTGCTGAGGAAGTCGATCGCACGCGGCAGCGTCCATCAGCTGCTGCGCAACGGGACCTTCTTCTTGTACGTGGCCGACTGGGCTTCTCGACCGGCCTCGACCGGAACGACCGCTGCTCCCCGGCGCGGGGCGGCGAACGGCTGCGTGTTGACGTGGTCGAGGTAGTTGACCAGCCCGTTCATGGCGTCTCCGCATCGGGTCGTTTGAGATCTGGTGGGTAGCCCTTGGTGCGTAGCCGGCTGTCGAGAGCCGGTGCGAGGATGTCGCCGCGGGGTGGAGCGTTTCTGATGGCTCTTGGTGGGCTGAGGGCTGTCCCGTAAATGATCTACGGCATGCTGGTTGACCTGCTCGTTTCCCGTCACTCGGCGAGGGTGAGGTTGTGCAGGCGGGCGATACCGAGCATGGCGTGGTGGACGCCGTCGCCTTTCAGGCGGCAGTCGCGCAGGATCTTCCAGCTCTTCATCCGGGCGAATACGTGCTCGACGCGGGCGCGGACCTTGCGGTGGGAGGCGTTGTGCTCTTCCTGCCAGGCCGGGAGTTCGGCCTGGCCGCGTTCGCGGCGGTGCGGGATGACCAGGCCGGTGCCCCGGTAGCCGCCGTCCGCGATCACGGTCGTCTTTCCGACGGCGTCCTTTGCGCCGGACAGTTCCCACGCCTTGCAATCGTCGCGGTTGCCCGGCAGTGGCCGGCCGACGGCGACGACGAGCCGGGTGTCGGCGTCGATGACGACCTGGTGGTTGGTGGAGTACCGGTAGTTCTAATAGGTCATCGGTGAGCCCGAGCGCGTGAGCGCAAGGGCCGCCAGGCGAGGCAGAAGGCTGCCGTTCTGGGACTGGATCCCCGTGCTCAGACCGGCCCTGCCTCGCCCGCGCCCTGCCGGGCGGAGACCTTCGGTAGTTCCGGGACCTTGATCTCTCGTCAAAGACCGGTCCCGCCCGGCAGAAGCCCAGAACCCACCGGTTTCATGTCCCCAGCCCGCCGACAGGGGCCGACCTCTCAGCAGTTCGCGAGCCCCAGAGCTCTCCAGCAGACCGAGGTCCCTGCCGGTCGCTGGAGACACGAACGGCTCATGAGATGGCGTGCCTTGAGCACTTCTATTAGAGCGCCGCGTGCTCCGCACAGGACCGATCTGCAGGTTGAAATGGAGGTACAAGGTTGAGCGCGATCTTCTGCGGCATCGACTGGGCGGAAGGGCACCACGACATAGCCCTGGTCGACCAAAACGGCGCCCAGGTGGCCAAGCTGCGCATCAGTGACGACAGCGCTGGTTTCCATGCGCTGATGGAACTACTGACCCGGCACGGTGACACTGCGGAGGATCCGATCCCGGTCGCCATCGAGACCCCGCGCGGCCTCCTGTCGCCTCCTTGCGGGCAACCGGCCGCCAGATCTACGCGATCAACCCCCTGGCCGCCGCCCGCTATCGCGATCGCGCCAGCGTCTCCCGAGCCAAGTCCGACGCAGCCGACGCCCGGGTCCTGGCCAACATCTGCGGACCGACCGGCACGCCCACCGGCCCCTGCCCGATGACAGCGAAGCCGGACAGGCCGTCGCTGTCCTGGCCCGTGCTCACCAGGACGCGATCTGGGACCGGCAGCAGATGATCAATCGGCTCCGCTCGCACCTGCGCGAGTACTATCCGGCCGCCCTCACGGCCTTCCACGGCCCCGGAAAACCCGGACTCGACTCGCCACGCGCCCGCCTGATCCTGGCTGCCGCACCGACGCCAGCCGACGCCGCCAGACTCACCCGCAGCCAGCTGCGCGCACTCCTCAAGCGCGGCGAGCGCCCACGCTGCGGAATCGAAGCCGAGGTCGAGCGGCTTCGGGACATCTTCCGCGCGGACCACCTCCGCCAGTTGCCCCAGGTCGAACAGGCCTTGGGACACCAAGCAACGGCGCTCATCCGGCAGGTCGACGCCGCTTGCATCAGCGTCGCCCAACTCGCAGCAGCAACGGAGAAGGCATTCCTCGCGCATCCGGATGCCGACATCATCACGAGCTTCCCGGGTCTGTCCGTACTGTCCGGAGCACGCGTCCTCGCCGAGATCGGAGATGACCGCGAACGTTTCGCGGACGCCCGAGCCATGAAGGCATACGCCGGCGCGGCCCCCATTACACGGGCCTCGGGCCGCAGCCACGTCGTCGTGGCCCGAACCGTCAAGAACCAACGACTGGCCTCGGCCGGGCACATGTGGGCCTTCGCGGCCCTCCGCACCCAGGCTCCACGCGCCCACTATGACCGACGACGAGCTGGCGGAGAACGCCACACCGCAGCTCTCAGAAACCTGTTCAACAAGCTTCTCGGCTGCCTCTACCACTGCCTACGGCGCCGCACGCTTTACGACCCCGATCGGGCCTTCGCAGCGGCCCTGGACCTTGCTGCCTGAGCCCTTACTTGACCTGCCAGCGACATGAGATGTCTTCGACTGCTCGGCGATGCTGTGGTCACGGGTCGGCACCAGGGTTCCGTCCGCGATCAGCACGGTGTCCTTGCGGAACCGTTTGCGCTGCTGGAGCGCGAGCGACGGCCCGAGGCGGTCGACGATGCGGTCGGCCGCCGACTTCGATACCCCGAACAACAGGGCGAGCTGGCGCAGGGTGAGGTTCGTGCGCCAGTACGCGGCGACCAGCAGGACCCGGTCCTCCAGCGGCAGGCTCCAGGGCCGGCCCTTACGGACCGGATCCGCGCCCTCCCGCCGCAAGGCGGTGATCAGCTTGCTGAACTGACGCGGACTCAGCCCGGTGAACGGGGCTATCCAAGACGGCTCCGACGCCGTGATCACACCAGCCACACCAAGATCATCTCACCCGTGACCAGCAGTTACGGGACAACCCTTAGACACCTCTCTCAACGGCATGGGAGCCCTGTCCGTTGCCTCCGGTCCCGCTGTCACTCATTCGGGGGCCACCCTGAAAACCCTCAGTGATCGACGGCTCCTTTGGATTCGTTGCCCAGCCCGCGCGGCAGTGCGGCCGAGGACAGCCGGCCCTCACGGATCGACAGCACCACGCGTATGAGGTCCTGCCAGTGGTTCTCGATCACCCGCCAGTTGATGACGTCCTTCCGAGAGTCGCCGAACAGCGGGTCGATGTGCTGGTACTTCACCGTCGGGCTGGGCCGGTAGAGGGTCAGATCCCTCCAGTTGCGGATGCGGGGCAGCAGTGCCACGCCGAGCATGTGCGCGAGCCCGAAGACAGGCAGCGACTGGCCTTGCGTATCTCCGTGGACGATGTTGACGGCCACCTCGGACTGATTCTTGAGCAGGCCCTCGAACAGATACACCGCCTCCCACACGCCACACGGGATGAAGTGGCTGAATAGGGCGATATGGGTATCGAGGGCGTGCCTCATCGAGATGCCGCCAAGTGGGTGGTTCGTAAGGTGATGTCCGTTTCCGGCTGAGGTTGGGGCAAGGCCGCTGGTGGAGGTTCCGTCGGCTATTGCTTCCTGGCGAAGTTGCCTGTGTCGGCCTCGGTGAGTATCCCGAGTTTGACCAGGCGTTTCAGCTTGGCGCGGGTGCCTTCGGCGTTCTTCGGCAGCAGCTCGTGGCCGAGGGCTTCGCAGACGTCCTTGGCCCGTAGCGGCCCGGTCGCGTGGTTGAAGGCGGCGAGCATGCGGGGGTGGTCCGGGTGCTCGGGCAGGTCCGGCACGACGGCCGGGAGCCGGTCGGCGAGGCCGGTGATGGTCTTGCGGGTGATCGCGAGGTGCTCCAGGTGGGTTTCGGCCTCCCGCAACCGGGTCTGCAGGTCGTCGAGCTGTGCGCGGAGGCCGTCGGCCAGGGCCCGGGCGGCGTCTTCCTGGAGACCCAGGGCGTCGAGTAGGGGCTGAATGTTCACGCTGCCGCCGCCTGCGCCTCGCGCCAGGTGGGGGCGTTCGCGCCGGTGAGGCGCCGGGTCATGACGTGGGTCATCGCCCAGTGGAGGCGGGAGGCGGAGGAGGCGGGGCGGTGCTCGTAGTCGCGGACCAGGCGCCGGTGCAGTATCAGGATCCCGTAGGTCTGCTCGGCCCTCCACCGCTTGGGCTGCGGCACGAACCCCTTGTCCTGCGGGTTGCGTTCGACGATCTCGACGTCGATGCCCAGGCCGGCGCCGTGTTCGATGACCTGGTTCTTGAAGCCCTGGTCGGCCAGGGCTTTGCGGACGGTTCTGCCGGCGTGCTCGGCGACCTGGTCCAGCAGGATGATGCCTGCGGCGTTGTCGTGGGTGTTCGCGGCGAGGACGGTGACCGCGATGACCAGGCCGAGGACGTCCACGGCAAGGCCGCGCTTGCGGCCGGGCACCCGCTTGGCCGGATCGTGGCCGCTCGTGGAGGCGGGGACCCCGGCGGCCACGTGGACACTCCGGGTGTCCAGGACCACCAGGGTCGGGTCCTCTCATCGTCGGGCGCGTTCACGGACCTGGCAGCGCAGGAGTTCATGGATGACCTGGTCGGTCCCGTCGTCCCGCCAGGCGGCGAAGTAGTAGTAGGTCGCGCTCTTCTGCGGCAGGTCGTGCGGGAGACAGGCCCACTGGCAGCCGGTCCGCCCCTGATAGAGGATCGCGTTCACGATCTCCCGCATGTCGTAGGCACCCTGATGTCCGCTGACCGAGCGGTGCCGGTCCTTCCACGCCGTGATCACCGGCTCGATCAGAGCCCACTGCTCGTCCGATACGTCACTCGGGTACGGCTTGCGTTCACTCACCCGGTCACATCACCAGGTCACCAACCGCGGACCGGCAGAT
>NZ_AEJC01000075.1 GCF_000317595.1 Streptomyces ipomoeae 91-03
CCGAGCTGGCTCGCCACAGTCCGCACCCGCTTGTCGAGGTCCTTGTGACGGACGATCAGATGGTCCGCCGCCTCCTTCACGGCCGGGCTGCTGGACCGCTGCATCGCCTCCTCGGGGGCGGGCAGCTCCCACAGCCCCGCCAGCCGCACCCTGACGATCAGATCCCGGTCGGCGGCCGTCAGCGGCCCCCACTGGGTGTTCACTGTACCGGACGCCATGTTGGCCTGAGCGGTACCCGACCGGTCGGCGTAGGACCACACAGGGAACGCCAGCGCTCCGACGGTGACGACGAGCGCCAGGCTGGCGATGACCGACCCCCACCACACGTGTGGTCAGTGGTTGCGGGGGAAGCCCAGGTCCACGCCCGTGGGGGCCTCGGACGGGTCCGGCCAGCGGGTCGTGATGACCTTGCCCCGGGTGTAGAAGTGGGTGCCGTCGTTGCCGTAGATGTGGTGGTCGCCGAAGAGGGAGTCCTTCCAGCCGCCGAAGGAGTGGTAGCCGACGGGGACCGGGATCGGGACGTTGACGCCGACCATGCCGGCCTCGACCTCCAGCTGGAAGCGGCGGGCGGCGCCACCGTCACGGGTGAAGATCGCGGTGCCGTTGCCGAAGGGCGAGTTGTTGATGAGGGCCATGCCCTCCTCGTACGTGTCGACGCGGAGCACGCAGAGGACCGGGCCGAAGATCTCGTCCTGGTAGGCCTTCGCGGACGTGGGCACCTTGTCCAGCAGCGAGATGCCGATCCAGTGGCCGTTCTCGAAGCCGTCGACCGTGTAGCCGGTGCCGTCGAGGATCACTTCGGCGCCTTCCGCCGCCGCGTTCGTCACATAGGACGCGACCTTGTCGCGGTGGGCCGCCGTGATCAGGGGGCCCATCTCCGACGTGGGGTCGTTGCCGGGGCCGATCTTGATCTTCTCGGCGCGCTCGCGGATCTTGTCGACCAGCTCGTCGCCGATGGAGCCGACGGCCACGACCGCCGAGACCGCCATGCAGCGCTCGCCCGCCGAGCCGTAGGCCGCCGAGACCGCCGCGTCCGCCGCCGCGTCCAGGTCGGCGTCGGGCAGGACCAGCATGTGGTTCTTGGCGCCGCCGAGGGCCTGTACGCGCTTGCCGTTCGCGGAGGCGGTGGTGTGGATGTAGCGGGCGATCGGGGTCGAGCCGACGAACGACACCGCCTTCACATCCGGGTGCTCCAGGAGGCGGTCCACCGCCACCTTGTCGCCGTGGACGACGTTGAAGACACCGTCGGGCAGGCCCGCCTCGGACAGCAGTTCGGCGATCTTGAGGGATGCCGACGGGTCCTTCTCGGACGGCTTCAGCACGAACGTGTTGCCGCACGCGATGGCGATCGGGAACATCCACATCGGGACCATCGCCGGGAAGTTGAACGGCGTGATGCCCGCGACGACACCCAGTGGCTGACGGATGGAGGAGACGTCCACACGGCTGGCGACCTGCGTGGACAGCTCGCCCTTCAGCTGGACGTTGATGCCACAGGCCAGGTCGACGATCTCCAGGCCGCGCGCGACCTCGCCGAGCGCGTCGCTGTGCACCTTGCCGTGCTCGGCGGTGATCAGCTCGGCGATCGCGTCACGGTTGGCGTCGAGCAGCGCGCGGAACTTGAACAGGATCGCGGTGCGCTGGGCCAGCGAGGACTGGCCCCAGGTGAGGTACGCCTCCTTGGCGGTCGCGACGGCCGCGTCCACCTCGTCCACGGTCGCGAAGGCGACCTTGGTGGTGACCGCGCCGGTCGCCGGGTCCGTGACCGGCCCGAACGTACCCGACGCGCCTTCGACGGTCTTGCCGCCGATCCAGTGGTTGACGATCTTCGTCATTGCCGAAAGCTCCTTCTCAAAGATGGCGGCGTCGGGTGGAGACGTGCCGGTCGTACTCCTCGCGGGCCTTGACCGCCGACGAGCGGGTCGCGGTCTCGGCCACAGGAACATCCCACCAGGCCTGCGCGGGAGGCGGGCCCGACACTGTGTCTGCCGTTTCGGTCTCCACGTAGACACAAGTGGGGGTGTCTGCGGCCCGCGCCTCGGCGAGGGCCGCGCGCAGCTCGCGTACGGTCTTGGCGCGCAGCACACGCATGCCGAGGCTGGCCGCGTTGGCGGCGAGATCGACGGGCAGCGGGGCGCCCGTGAACGTACCGTCGTCCGAGCGGAAGCGATAGGCGGTGCCGAACCGCTCGCCGCCGGTCTCCTGGGACAGACCGCCGATCGACGCGTACCCGTGGTTCTGGATGAGCAGCACCTTGATCGGCACGTTCTCCTGCACCGCCGTGACGATCTCGGTCGGCATCATCAGATACGTGCCGTCGCCGACCAGCGCCCACACCGGGCGCCCGGGGGCGGCCATCCGGACACCGATCGCGGCCGGGATCTCGTACCCCATGCACGAGTAGCCGTACTCCAGGTGGTACTGGTCCCGCGACCGCGCCCGCCACAGTTTGTGCAGGTCGCCCGGGAGGGAGCCGGCCGCGTTGATGATGATGTCGGACTCGTCGACGAGCTCGTCCAGGAGGCCGAGGACCTGGGCCTGGGTGGGCCGGGTGTCCGGCTCGTCGGCCTCGTAGCAGGCGTCGACGCGGTGCTCCCAGCGCTGCTTGTCCTCCGCGTACTCGCTGACGTACGCGTCCGCGACCCGGTGCTCGTGCAGGGCCAGGGCTTCGGTGAGCGCTTCGAGTCCCGTGCGCGCGTCGGCGATCAGCGGCAGCCCGGAGAGCTTGTGGCCGTCGTAGGGCGCGATGTTGAGGTTGAGGAAGCGGACGCCCTCACCGGCGAAGAGGGTGCCGGAGGCGGTGGTGAAGTCCGTGTACCGGGTGCCCACGCCGATCACCAGGTCGGCGGTGCGGGCCAGTTCGTTGGCGGTCGCGGTGCCGGTGTGGCCGATGGCGCCGACGTCCTGCGGGTGGTCGTGGCGCAGGGAGCCCTTGCCGGCCTGCGTCGACGACACGGGGATGCCGGTGGCGTCGGCGAGTTCGGCCAGCGCCTCCTCCGCGCGGGCGTGGTGGACACCGCCGCCGGCGACGATGAGGGGACGGCGGGCCTCGCGGATCGCCGTGATGGCGGCGGTCAGTTCGGCCGGGTCGGCCGCCGGGCGGCGTACGGTCCAGGTCCGCTCGGCGAAGAACTCCTCCGGCCAGTCGTACGCCTCCGCCTGCACGTCCTGCGGGAGCGCGAGCGTGACCGCGCCCGTGTCCACGGGGTCGGTGAGCACGCGCATCGCCTGCAGCGCGGCCGGGATCAGCGCCTCGGGGCGGGTGATCCGGTCGAAGTACTTCGACACCGGGCGCAGACAGTCGTTGACCGACACATCGCCCGCGTACGGGACTTCGAGCTGCTGGAGGACCGGGTCCGCGGGCCGGGTGGCGAAGATGTCGCCCGGGAGCAGCAGCACCGGGAGGTGGTTGATGGTGGCGAGGGCGGCGCCGGTGACGAGGTTGGTGGCGCCGGGGCCGATGGACGTCGTCACGGCGTGCGTGGACAGCCGGCCCGACTGTCGGGCATAGCCCACGGCCGCGTGCACCATCGACTGTTCGTTGCGGCCCTGGAGGTACGGCATGTCGTCGGCGTACTCGATCAGCGCCTGCCCGAGCCCGGCGACGTTGCCGTGGCCGAAGATGCCCCAGGTGGCGCTGATCAGCCGCTGCCGCTCGCCGTCGCGTTCGGTGTACTGGGCGGCGAGGAAGCGCACGAGCGCCTGGGCGACCGTGAGCCTCGTGGTCTTCGTCGAGGTCCCGGTGGTCATCGGTAACCCTCCGTGTGATCGGGGTGGAAGCAGATCCGCCACTGGCGCTCGGGGCCCGGGCCGGCCATGACGTTCAGGTAGTACATGGTGTGGCCGGGCTGCGCGATGGACGGCCCGTGCCAGCCGTCGGGCACGAGGACGGCGTCACCGGAGCGGACCTCGGCGAGCACGTCGGAGCCGCCCTCGCGGGAGGGGGACACCCGCTGGTATCCGAAGCCGTTCGGGCCGTCGATCTCGAAGTAGTAGATCTCTTCGAGCTCGGTCTCCTCCCCCGGCCGGTTCTCGTCGTGCTTGTGCGGCGGGTACGAGGACCAGTTGCCACCGGGGGTGATGACCTCGACGGTGATGAGCTTGTCGCACTCGAAGGCGTCGGCGGAGGCGAAGTTGCGCACCTGGCGGGCGCAGTTGCCGCTGCCGCGATCCTCGACGGGGACCTCCGACGCGGGGCCGTAACGAGCGGGGAGTCGTCGCTCGCACCTCGCTCCTGCCAAAGCGAAGCGGCCTCCCGCGCCGGAGGCGATCTGTACCCGGGCGTCACGGGGCGCGTACACGAAGTCGGAGACTCCGGTGAACACGCTCTCCCGGCCCAGGATTTCGAACTCGGCGGTCCCACCGGCGGCGGATGCGGCGGATTGATCCGCTGTGCCCGATTCATCCGATACCTGAACCGTACAGGCGCCGTTGAGGGACAGCACGATCCACTCACTGTCACCGGTGGTGAAGGAATGCGTTCCACCGGGCTGGAGTTCGACGATCCGCAGACTGCTGTGGGTCCAGCCGGCCCGCTTCGGGTCGATGTCGACGGCGTACTCCGCGCCCGCGGTCGCCCCCTTGGGGACGTACAGCTCGGTCTTGTGTGTCATGCGGCCCTCACAACAGTCCTACGGCGGTGTCCACGGCGGCGGCCACGTCGTCGTCCGCCGGGTAGAGCAGTGAACGGCCGACCACCAGGCCCTGCACGGTGGGGAGTTGCAGCGCGCCCCGCCACTTCTCGTACGCGCCCTCCTGGTCGTCGCCGACCTCGCCGCCGAGCAGTACGGCGGGCAGCGTCGCGGTCTCCATCACGCGGGCCATGTCGTCCGGGTTCTCGGTGACGGGCACCTTCAGCCAGGTGTACGCCGAACTGCCGCCGAGCCCGGCCGCTATGGCGATCGACTTGGTGACCGCGTCGGCGCTCAGGTCGTTGCGGACCTTGCCGGTCGCGGGGTCCCGGCGGCTGAGGAACGGCTCGACGAACACCGGGAGCCGGCGCTCGGCCATGGCGTCCACGGCACGCGCGGTGGACTCCAGGGTGTTGAGGGAGCCCGGGTCGGCGTAGTCGATCCGGAGGAGGAGCTTGCCGGCGTCGAAGCCGAGGCGCTCGATGTCCTCGGGGCGGTGGCCGGTGAAGCGGTCGTCGAGTTCGAAGGAGGCGCCGGCGAGACCGCCGCGGTTCATCGAGCCCATCACGACCTTGTTGTCGAGCGCGCCGAGGAGCAGCAGGTCGTCCAGGATGTCGGCGGTCGCGAGCACACCGTCCACACCGGGGCGGGACAGCGCCAGGCACAGCCGTTCGAGGAGGTCGGCCCGGTTCGCCATGGCGAGCTTCCGGTCGCCCACGGCGAGGGCACCGCGGGCGGGGTGGTCGGCGGCGACGATCATCAGCCGCCCGGAGTCACCGATCAGGGGGCGCCGGATACGGCGGGCGGCGGCCTCGGCGACCGCTTCGGGGTGGTGGACCCGGGTGCGGATGAGGGCGGAGATGTCGATGGGGGTGAGAGGGCCGGGGACCGGTGGGGTGACGGCTGTGGGGAGGCCGGGGCGGCCGGGCTCGGCGGCGGCCGTACGGCTCCCGGGCTCGGTGGCGGCGGGGCTCGCGGACTCGGACTCGGCGGGGGCAGGGCGGCCGGGCTCGGTGGCGGTCACAGGACTGCCCCTGCCTTGACGGCGGCCTCGATCTCGGCGGCCGTGGGCATCGCCGAGGAGCACTCCAGACGGGAGGCGACGATGGCGCCGGCCGCGTTGGCGTTCCGCATGGTCTTCTCCAGGTCCCAGCCTTCGAGCAGGCCGTGACAGAGGGAGCCGCCGAAGGCGTCGCCGGCGCCGAGGCCGTTGAGGACGTTCACGGGAAGAGGGGGCACCTCGGCCGTCGTGCCGTCGCGGTGCACGGCCAGGACGCCCTTGGGGCCCTGCTTGACGACGGCGAGTTCGACCCCGGCGTCGAGGAGCGCGCGGGCGGCGGCATGCGGTTCGCGTACGCCCGTGGCGACCTCCACCTCGTCCAGGTTGCCGACGGCGACCGTCGTGTGGCGCAGGGCCTCCTCGTAGAACGGGCGGGCCTCGGCCGGGTCCGTCCAAAACATGGGGCGCCAGTCGAGGTCGAACACCGTCGTCCCGGCCTTGGCGCGGTGGGCGAGGGCCGCCAGCGTCGCGGTACGGCTGGGCTCCTCGCTCAGGCCGGTGCCGGTCACCCAGAAGACGCGGGTGTCGCGGATGGCGTCGAGGTCCAGCTCGTGGGCGTCGATCTCCAGGTCCGGTGCCTTGGGGCGGCGGTAGAAGTACAGCGGGAAGTCGTCCGGCGGGAACACCTCGCAGAACGTGACCGGCGTCGGCAGACCGGGGACCGGGGTCACCCAGCGGTCGTCGACGCCGAAGTCGCGCAGTGCCTGGTGAAGGTACTCACCGAAGGGATCCTCACCCGTACGGGTGATGACGGCGGTGCTGCGGCCGAGACGGGACGCGGCCACCGCCACATTCGTCGCCGAGCCACCGAGGAACTTCCCGAAGGACGTCACTTGCGACAGCGGGACCCCCGTCTGCAGCGGGTAGAGGTCCACACCGATCCGCCCCATGGTGATCAGGTCGTACGCCATCGAGTTCCCTTCACGCTCCGGTTGCGTCAAGGTCTAGCTCTGTCGGAGCGACCCTGTCAATGTTTTGTCCAGACATTCGGACTACCTATTGACACCCTTCGGCTCGGGCCTGAAGCTGACGCCCATGACGTCGTTGTCACCTCAGTCCTCACTCTCCCGCATCAGGATCGGCTCGGCGCCCGACTCCTGGGGCGTGTGGTTCCCCGATGACCCTCAGCAGGTCCCCTGGCAGCGCTTCCTCGACGAGGTCGCCGAGTCCGGATACGAGTGGATCGAGCTGGGCCCGTACGGCTATCTGCCGACCGACCCGGCGGTCCTCACCGAAGAGACGGCCAAGCGTGGCCTGAAGGTGTCGGCCGGCACGGTCTTCACCGGGCTGCACCACGGCCCCGACGTCTGGGAGAAGACCTGGGCGCACGTGGCCGACAACGCGGTGCTCGCCCAGGCCATGGGTGCCAAGCATCTCGTCGTCATCCCGTCCTTCTGGCGGGACGACAAGACGGGCAAGGTGCTGGAGCCGAGCGAACTGACGGTCGAGCAGTGGCGCCACCTCACCCAACTGACCGAGCGGCTCGGGCGGGAGGTGCGCGAGCGGTACGGGCTGCAGATCGTCGTCCACCCGCACGCGGACACCCACATCGACAGCGAGGAGAACGTCGTCCGGTTCCTGGACGGCACGGACTCGTCGGTCGTCTCGCTCTGTCTCGACACCGGGCACTACGCCTACTGCGGCGGCGACAGCGTCAAGCTGATCGAGACCTACGGTGAGCGCATCGGATACCTGCACCTCAAGCAGGTCGACCCCGAGATCCTCGCCGAGGTCCGCGCCAACGAGATTCCCTTCGGGCCGGCCGTGGCCAAGGGCGTCATGTGCGAGCCGCCGGCGGGCGTGCCGGCGCTGGAGCCGGTGCTGGCCGCCGCGCAGAAGCTGGACGTCGACCTGTTCGCGATCGTCGAGCAGGACATGTATCCCTGCGAGCCGGACAAGCCGCTGCCGATCGCTCAGCGGACTCGGGCGTTCCTGCGGTCCTGCGGGGCGTGATCGCTCCGCTGGGTTGAGGCGTTCGGCGCCGTTGGGGCGCGGGGCTGTTGGGGCGCGGCGCCGTTGGGGCGCGGGGCTGTTGGGGCGCGGCGCCGTTGGGGCGCGGCGCCGTTGGGGCGCGGGGCTGTTGGGGCGCGGGGCTGTTTCGGGTTGCGGGTTCGTCGTGGCCGGCCGTGCCCACGCGGCGAGGCCGCACGGCGAGTGGATCGACGCCGTACGGATGTCGATCCTCGCCCCGGAGTGGGCCGCCCTTGGGGGACGGCCCGAGGCCGATCCGGTCAGCTCCACGGTTCGATGACCGTCACCCCGCTGCCGGGTGCCGTGCCCATCGCGGTGAGAGCGGCTGGCGTGGCGTCGAGTGTGATCGTCGAGGTGACCAGGAGGTCGGGGCGCAGGATGCCCGCCCGGACCGCCTCCAGCATCTCCGGATAGGCGTGCGCCTGCATGCCGTGGCTGCCCAGGAGTTCGAGTTCCAGGGCGACCGCGCGGGCCATGGGGACGGGGGTCGTGCCGTCCGGGGAGGGGAGCAGTCCGACCTGGATGTGGCGGCCTCTGCGGCGCAGGGAGTTGACCGAGGCCGCGCAGGTCGCCGGGGAGCCCAGGGCGTCCAGGGAGAGGTGGGCGCCGCCGCCGGTGAGATCGCGTATCGCCTCGGCCGTGTCCGGGACGCCGGACGCGTCCAGGCACTGGGCCGCGCCGAACTTCCGGGCCAGGTCCAGGGCCTGGGGCGAGACGTCGACGGCGATCACTCGGGCACCCGAGGCCGCCGCGATCATCACCGCCGACAGGCCCACTCCACCGCAGCCGTGCACCGCCACCCATTCGCCCGCCTTGACGCGGCCCTGTGCCACGACCGCGCGGAACGCCGTGGCGAAGCGGCAGCCCAGTGCCGCCGCCGTGCCGTACGACAGTTCCTCCGGCAGGGCCACCAGGTTCACGTCGGCGTGGTCCAGTGCCACGTACTGGGCGAACGAACCCCAGTGCGTGAAACCCGGCTGGGTCTGGCGCTCGCACACCTGCTGGTCGCCTGCGGCGCAGGCCGCGCAGCTTCCGCAGGCGCACACGAACGGGACGGTGACCCGGTCGCCGGGGTGCCAGGCGGTCACCCTGGTGCCGACCGACTCCACGACTCCGGCGAGTTCGTGGCCCGGTACGTGCGGGAGCGTGATGTCCGGGTCGTGGCCTGTCCAGCCGTGCCAGTCGCTTCGGCACAGGCCCGTTGCCTCGACCCGTACGACTACGCCGTGCTCCGCCGGTTCGGGGTCCGGCACGTCCCTCACTTCGGCCGGCTGCCCGAACCTCTCGAACACCACCGCGCGCATGTACGTCACCTTTCGATCGGGGTCCGCCGGTCGGCCGGGACCGCCGGGCCGTCCCCGGGCGGCCCGGCCCGACCTCCGGCCAGCATTTCACTCCGGTGGCGACACGCGCTTTCCTCGCCCCCGCCGCCCCTACCCGTCCCCTGGCCAGGGGCTCCGCCCCTTCGACCCCGGCCGTCCTCTGGGCGCCGGGGCGGGAACGCTGGGGTTGGGTGGGGTGGGGCGCTTGGGGTGGGTGGGTCGATCGGTCGATCGGTGAGAGTGGGGGCCTTCGGCGGGCGGGAGCCTTCGGCGGGCGGGGGCCTTTGGCGGGCGGGCTGGTGCGGGTTGTGTGGGGCTGGTCACGTCCACGCGGCGGAGCCGCACATCGACACAGCCCCGCCCCCCTTTGGGGCCTGCGGCCCTTCTGAGGGGCGCGGTTGCTTGTGCGGCGCGGCTTGCAGAACGGGCTCGGGCCCGTTTTCTACGCGCCGGATCGGCTGGGAACAGGCTCAGGCTCGTTCGGCTCAGCCTCGCCTTTCGGCTCCCCCGACTCACGCGGCTCCCCCTCGGCATCTGGCTCCCGAGCGGCGACCGGCTTCCCCTCGCTGTCCAGCGCCCCCTCAGCCTCCGGCGCTCCCCTTCGCGTCGACTCCTCCTCAGCTCCCGACGCTTCCCGCGTCGGCTCGCCCTCCGCTCCCCTTCGTGTCGGCTCGCCCTCGGTCAAGCCGAAACGGTCGTGGAACCTCTTCAGCGGGGCCGGGGCCCACCATGTGGCTCGGCCCGTCAGGCGCATGACCGCCGGGACCAGGAGGCTGCGGATGATCATGGCGTCCATGAGGACGGCCAGGGCTATGCCCAGGCCGAGCATCTTGGTGTTGGTCACTCGGGAGGTGCCTATGGCGATCATCACCACGGCCAGGATCACGGCGGCTGCGGTGATGAGGCCGCCGGTGCGTTGGAGGCCGAAGCGGACTGAGGCGGTGTGGTCGCCGGTGTGGTCGTACTCCTCCTTGATGCGGGAGAGCAGGAAGACGCCGTAGTCCATGGAGAGACCGAAGGCCACGCAGAACATCAGGACCGGCAGGGTCGTCTCTATGGAGCCCGAGCTGGTGAAGGCCAGGACGCCGGAGAGGTGGCCGTCCTGGAAGACCCAGACCAGCGCGCCGAACATCGCCGTGAGGCTGAGCGCGTTGAGCAGGACCGCCTGGAGGGGGATCAGCACACTGCCGGTGAGGAGGAAGACCAGGAGGAGGGTGACGATCGCTATGAAGGAGAGGGCCCAGGGGAGGCCTTCCGCTATGGCCGCCTTGGTGTCCACCAGAACCGCCGCCGTACCCGTCACCGAAGTCTTGAAGGGGGCGTCCGTCACCCGGATGTCGTCCACCAGGCGTTGGGCGCCCTCGTCGACCGACTCGCCCTTCGGCTGCACCGTGAAGTACGCCGCGTCGCCCTTCACCAGCGGGCCGTCCACCCGGAGCACCTCGGGCAGGTCGGCGATCCGCTCCTTGTAGGCGGTGTACTGGGCCTCCGTCGCCCGGCCCTCGGCGAGTATCTCCAGGCCGCCGCCGGGGCTGCCCGGGAAGCCCTCCCTGATGTGCTGCTGGACCACATGGGACTCGGCGGACGCGGGGAGCTGGCGGTCGTCCGCCGTGCCGAACTTCACGCCCAGGAAGGGGAGGCCGAGGAGGACCAGGCCGGCCGTCGTGGCGATCGCGAAGTAGGGGGCGCGGCGCATGACGAGGGTCGCCATGCGGCCCCAGCCGGCGCCTTCCTCTCCGGCCGAGGCCGGAGAGGCCGCCGGCACACCCGATGTCCCCGACGTGCCCGACGCGGCCCCCTTCCCCGTCCTCCGGCGCCTGAACAGGCGGCGCATGTCCAGGGCGTTGACCCGGTCACCCAGGAGGACCAGGGCCGCCGGGAGGAGGATCAGGGCGGCTGCGGCGGCCAGGAGGACGACCGCGATGCCGGCGTAGGCGAAGGACTTCAGGAAGTACTGGGGGAAGACCATCATGGCGGCCAGCGAGACGGCGACCGTGAGGGCGGAGAAGAGGACCGTGCGGCCGGCGGTGCGGAGGGTCGTGGCCACCGCGACGAGCGGGGTGGCGCCCGTGGAGAGTTCCTCGCGGAAGCGGCGGACTATGAACAGGGCGTAGTCGATCGCCAGGCCGAGGCCGAGGGCCGTGGTCAGGTTCAGGGCGAAGACCGAGACGTCGGTGACCTCCGTGAGGCCGCGCAGGATCGCGTTGGTGCCGAGGATGGCGACGATGCCCACGCCGAGGGGCAGCAGGGCGGCCACCGCGCTGCCGAAGACCATCACCAGCAGGACGAGGGTGACGGGCAGGGCGATCATCTCGGCCCGCAGCAGGTCCTCCTGGATGATCGACTGCATCTCATGGCGCACGGCGACGATCCCGCCGACCTTGACCTCGACGGGGCCGTGCGTGCCGCGGTACTCGGGTGCGATGCGGTCCAGGGTCTTGTTCACGGCCGTGTCGTCGCCCGTGAGGCGGGCCGCTATCAGCGCCTCGTGGCCGTCCTCGGCGCGCAGGGTGGGGGCGCCGGACTGCCAGTAGGAGCCGACGCCCCTCACGCCGTTCTCGGCGGCGAGCCGCTCGGTGAGCCGCTTCGCCTCGGCGGCGACCTCCGGATCGTCGACCGAGGCACTGCCCGCGTCGACCAGCAGCAGGAAGTTCGGCTGGGAGTCGGGGAACTCCCGCTCCAGCGCCTTCGTCGCGTACGTGGACTGGGCCTTCGGGTCCTCCCAGCCGCCGCTGCCCAGACGGTCGGCGACATCGCCGCCCGCCACCACGGCGAGGGCCGTGATCAGCAGGGCGACGAGCAGGGACAGGCGGGGACGTGCGGTCACGAAGCGGGTCCAGCCGCCCACTCGGGGTGGCCTGTTGACTTCGGTCATGGTGCGGTGTCCCCTTCACTCTGTTCCGTCAGTCCGATCTGGCACTCTGATGCGTTCGCCCTGGTCCGTGCTGTGCGCAGCCGGGCAGCATGGGAGAGCCAAGCCATAGACTGGCAAACACGAGAGATCGCTCGCGTTTCACCAGAATGCGAGCGCCCACTCGCGTTTGTCAATCACGTCCGGAAAGCTGGGGATAACCGCGTGCCCACCAACCAGGAGAAGGAGCAGCCGCGCCGCCGCCAGGCCCGCGGTGAGCGCCGCATCGCCCAACTCCTCGAAGCCGCGGCGTCCGTGTTCACCTCGACCGGTTACACCGCCGCCAGCACCAACGCGATCGCCCGCGAGGCCGGTGTCTCGCCGGGCACGCTGTACCAGTTCTTCCCGAACAAGGAAGCGATCGCGATCGAGCTGGGCGAACGGCTGATGCGCGAGATGCGGGAGACGTACGGCGAGGCGCTCGCCCCGGTCGACCCGGCGACCCCGCTGGAGGAGGCCGTCGCCGCCGCCGTCGACCGGTTCGTCGACTTCAACTGTCAGTACCCGGTGTTCTTCACGCTGATGCACGGACCGGACGTCCCGGGCCGTATCGCCGACGAACACGACGCCCTGCACACGACACTGGTCGCACGGGTCGAGGGGCTGCTCTCACCGTTCCTGCCCGACAGACCCGCCGCCGACGTCACGCGCACCGCACATGTGTGCGTGGCCATGTACAAGGCGGGCCTGGAGCTGATCCTCGCCAACGAGGGCGCCGAGCGCGACGCGTACATCCAGGAGCTGAAGAACGTCCTGCTGCGCTACCTGGAGCCGCTGGTGGGCGACAGACTCGGCGTCGACCCGGCGACCCTCACCTCGACGCCGCCCCTCTGAACCGAACGACCCCACGACGCCCGCCCCACCCCTCTTGGACTTATACCCCCTAGGGGTATAACCTGGGCCTCCTGAAGGTTACTCGCACCCCACACGTCCGATGAGGAGCAACGACATGACCGCCCAGACCGACACCCCTGGTTCCGTCACCGCCGTCTACAAGGTGAGCGGCATGAGCTGCGGGCACTGCGAAGGCGCCGTATCGGGCGAGATCTCGCAGCTCGCCGGCGTCTCCTCGGTGAAGGCCGTCGCCTCCAGCGGCGAGGTCACCGTGGTCTCGGCCGCCCCGCTCGACGAGGAGGCCGTACGCGCGGCCGTCGACGAGGCGGGCTTCGAGCTGGTCGGCAAGGCCTGAACGCTCCGCTGTGAGCGCCGCGACGTGCCGCCGGTCGACTGCGGCTTCGTCGTGGCTGGTCGCGCCCGCGCGGCGGAGCGCATACATGGACAGCCCCGCGCCCCTTCGGAGCGCGGCCGAACCGCACTCGATCCACTTCTGGAGTACGGAACATGTCCGGCACCACCGCCCCGGCCCCGACAGCGCCGGTCTCCGGGGTCGAGCTGACCATCGGCGGCATGACCTGCGCCTCCTGCGCGGCCCGCGTCGAGAAGAAGCTCAACCGCATGGACGGGGTCACCGCCTCGGTGAACTACGCGACGGAGAAGGCGAAGATCACCTACCCCGCGGGGATGGAGGTCGCCGATCTGATCGCCACCGTGGTGAAGACGGGCTACACGGCCGAGGAGCCTCCGCCGCCCGCGCCCCCGGAGACGGCGACGCCGGCCGATGCCACGCCGGAATCGGCCGCCACGGAGGACCCCGAGCTCACCGCCCTCCGGCAGCGCCTCACCGTCTCCGCCCTGCTCGCCACGCCCGTGGTCCTCATGTCCATGGTTCCGGCCCTGCAGTTCGACAACTGGCAGTGGCTGTCGCTGACGCTCGCCGCGCCGGTCGTCGTATGGGGCGGGCTGCCCTTCCACCGGGCCGCGTTCACCAACCTCCGGCACGGCGCGGCCACGATGGACACGCTGGTCTCGCTCGGCACGCTCGCCGCGTTCGGCTGGTCCCTGTGGGCGCTGTTCTGGGGGCACGCGGGCATGCCGGGCATGCGGCACGGCTTCACGTTCACGCCCGGAGCGGTGGCGACCGATGTCACAGCGCGTACGGCGGCCTCGTCGACGATCTACCTCGAGGTGGCCGCCGGCGTCATCGCGTTCATCCTGCTGGGCCGCTGTCTGGAGGCCCGTTCCAAGCGCCGCGCGGGCGCCGCGCTCAAGGCGCTGATGAGGCTGGGCGCCAAGGACGTGTCGGTGCTCCGCGCGGGACGCGAGGTGCGGATCCCGGTCGGGCAGCTGGCCGTGGGCGACCGTTTCGTCGTACGCCCCGGAGAGAAGCTGGCCACGGACGGGATCGTCGTCGAGGGCTCCTCCGCCGTGGACGCGTCCATGCTGACCGGTGAGTCGGTGCCGGTGGACGTGACCGTGGGGGACACCGTCACGGGCGCGACCGTGAACGCCGGGGGCCGGCTGGTCGTCGAGGCGACCCGGGTCGGCGCGGACACCCAGCCGGCCCGGATGGCGCGGCTGGTGGAGGACGCGCAGAACGGCAAGGCGGAGGCGCAGCGGCTCGCCGACCGGATCTCGGCGGTGTTCGTCCCGGTCGTCCTCCTCGTCGCGGTGGCCACCTTCGGCGCCTGGCTCGGTGTCACGGACGACACCACCGCCGCCTTCACGGCGGCCGTCGCGGTCCTGATCATCGCCTGTCCGTGCGCGCTGGGCCTGGCCACGCCGACCGCCCTGATGGTCGGCACGGGCCGCGGCGCCCAGCTCGGCATCCTGATCAAGGGCCCGGAGGTCCTGGAGTCCACCCGCCGCGTCGACACCGTCGTCCTGGACAAGACGGGCACGGTCACCACCGGCCGGATGACCCTCCAGGAGGTGTACGTCACCCGGGAAGCGACCGAAGACGTCCTCGAAGAGGACGTACTGCGGCTCGCGGGCGCCATCGAGCACGCCTCCGAGCACCCGGTCGCGCGGGCGATCGCCACGGGCGCCGAGGAACGCGTCGGCGCGCTGCCGCCCGTCGAGCACTTCGAGAACGTGCCCGGGAGGGGCGTACGCGGCCGTGTGGAGGGCTACGACGTCCAGGTGGGCCGGATCTTCGACGGACCGCTCCCCGAGGCCCTGGAGGCCGCCAAGGGGGCCGCCGAGAGCGCGGGGCGCACGGCGGTCGTGGTCGCCCGCGACGGAGTGGCACTCGGTGTCCTCACGGTCGCCGACGCGATCAAGGAGACCAGCGCCGAGGCCGTACGGCGGCTGCGGGCGCTGGGCCTCACCCCGGTGCTGCTGACCGGCGACAACGAGCGGGTGGCCCGTTCCGTGGCCGCGGCGGTCGGCGTCGCCCCCGAGGACGTGATCGCCGAGGTGCTGCCCGAGGGCAAGGTCGACGTCGTACGACGGCTCCAGCGCGAGGGCCGTACGGTCGCGATGGTCGGGGACGGGGTCAACGACGCCGCCGCGCTGGCCGCCGCCGACCTGGGCCTCGCCATGGGCACGGGGACGGACGCGGCGATCGAGGCGGGCGACCTGACGCTGATGCGCGGGGACCTGCGGGTGGCCGCCGACGCCATCCGGCTGTCCCGCCGCACCCTCGCCACGATCAAGGGCAACCTGGCCTGGGCCTTCGGCTACAACGTGGCGGCGCTGCCACTGGCCGCCGCCGGGCTGCTGAACCCGATGATCGCGGGGGCGGCGATGGCCTTTTCATCCGTTTTCGTGGTAACGAACAGCTTGCGACTCAGGGCATTTGCATGACGGTCGGGTAAAAGTCCCTCTAGAGTCCGGACTGAGCCTCACATAAGCTCTTCACAAGGCTCGCGCATCATCCTTACGCTGGTACCTCGATCGCCGTATCGGGCCTCTTGCGCATCTTCAGGACATATGGCAAGAGACGCAGATCACAGTGACGTGAACGTAACCATCGAAGGGGTTCGTGAGTCTAAGTTGGCGATGTCAGAAGCGTCTTGGGGGGCGTGACTGGCATCTGGGGATGTCTTGGGGGACGTTCCCGGAATTGCGTTGCCGGGGCACGTACACCGGGGAGCTTTGAGCGGCCCTCCCGTACGTACGCGTCCCGGCAGACCGCAGCACAACCGCACAACAACCGCACAGCAACACACAGTGGTACGACGAGCTCCGCTCGTCCTGCTCAGCGATTCAGGCGCTGGCCCACCAGACGCCCGGCCGGATCCCGTGGGGGGAATCCGCACCGGGACATGGGAAGG
>NZ_AEJC01000076.1 GCF_000317595.1 Streptomyces ipomoeae 91-03
CTTCGCCCGGCCCGCGAGGGGAATCGCATGGACACTCCGGTATTCGAGGAAATCGATCCTGGGAGAGATTGCGAGTGTCCCGGTTGTGTTCACCGGCGGCGAGTCGTGCGGCACTCGACCCGATGTGCCCACCTGGCTCACCCGGTGGCCCGACAGGCGATCGTCGTGGCCACGGCGGCCGGTGCGGCGCTCGGCGCCGGGTATGCCGCTCCGGCGGTCGCGGCGGTGCGTGCCCCCGTCGACCCCGGCGGTGTTCCCGCAGGTGAGGAGCCGGAAACCCCTCAGGGGAAGAGGGCTCCGCTGTATGGTCCGGCGGAGCGGTCGACGGACAGGGGGAAGCCGTCCGAGAAGATCAGGACGCCGCCGATCACCCGTGCCGAGATCATCGAACGGGCCATGACCTGGGTCGATGCCGAGGTGCCGTACAGCATGACCGAGTACTGGTACGACGGTTACCGCCAGGACTGCTCGGGATTCGTGTCCATGGCCTGGAATCTGCCGATGAACGAGTGGACGGGCAGTCTCGACAAATTCGCCCAGCGGATTTCCGGGGAGGAGCTCCTGCCCGGGGACATGCTTCTCTTCCATAATCCGGAGAACCCTCAAAAGGGCTCGCACGTCGTGATTTTCGGCGGCTGGACGGACTATACGCACACCTACTACACCGCCTACGAGTCGACCCGCCCGTACGCCCGCCGCCAGGTCACCCCGTACCCGTACTGGAGCAACGGGAGCCGCTATGTGCCGTACCGCTACACCGGGCTGATCGAGGACGACACGGACTCGCCGGACGGGGACACGGGCCCCGTCGGCTCCTCCGGGACCGTAGGCACCCCGGGAACCAAGGGCAGCGCCGATCCGGCCGGGAGCGACCGTTTCCCGGGGGCCGCGTACTTCGGGCCCGGCGCGGACAACCGGTACGTGACCCGGCTGGGGCAGCTGCTGGTGGAGCGTGGCGGGGGCCGCTTCTACACCGACGGCCCGGGACCGCGCTGGTCGGAGGCGGACCGCAGGGCCACCCAGGCGTTCCAGCGCGCCCAGGGCTGGACGGGACGCGGCGCGGACGGGCTGCCGGGGCCGCTGACCTGGTCGTATCTGGTGACCGGGAGGGGGCGGGACATCCCGCCGGCCGGGAACCGGGGGCCGAAGGTCGAGCCCGCCGCACTCCGGCCGTCCGGCGCTTCCGGCGACTCGCCGTCCGGCGCTTTCGGCTCGGGGCCCGGGCCGCGCTGGGGTGAGTCGGACCGGCGGAACGTGGAGGCGTTCCAGCGGGCCCAGGGCCGGCGGGGCGGCGCTGCCGACGGCTGTCCGGGCCCGGAGACCTGGCACCGCCTGTTCTCCTGAGACCCGCGCCCCTTCACGTTCTCCTGACACTCCTACCCGCTCACGACGTCGCCGGGCGCCCCTTTCTTGCACCTTCGCAACCACCCACCCCGGCGCACAACCGGCGCTCTCACCTCGCCCGGCTCACAACTCTCACCACGGTTCTTCCTGCGCGGAGACACGGAGTCACGTATGAGTACGACCACCCCACCCACACCGGAGCCCGATGGGGTCGCGAGGCCCGCCCGGCTCATCCAGAACGAGGCGACCACCGAGATCCCCGTACATCTGCTGTTCCGGGACGACCCGGCCCCGATGTCCGTACCGGTCACGCCCGCCGTCGTGGGCCGACGGCGCGGCACCGGCGAGCAGCCGCGGATCAGACGGGGCCTCACCGCTGTGAAGCCACGCCCCGCCGTCGAGGTGGATCCCGAGCTGGTCGAGCGGCCCGCGCGGGTGTTGCCCGGTGTGGTCGGGGTGCTGGGCGGTGCCTGTGGGGTGGCCGGATGTGTACTCACGTCGTGGTGGGCCGGGGCGCTGCCGGGGCTGGCGGTCCGGGCGTTGGGGCTGCCGACCGCGGACGCGGGTGCGGGACTCGGCCCGGCGCAGTGGGCGGCGTACGCCGGTGCCGTGACGCTGACGCTGTTCGGGTTCGGCGGGCTGGCGCGCGGGAGGACCGGGCAGGCGTGGGTGCTCGGCCTGTTCGGGCGGTACCGGGGGACGGTTCGCCGCACCGGGCTGCTCTGGGTGAATCCGCTCGTGCTGCGGCGACGGGTCGACGTACGGCTGCGGCACTGGCGCAGCGAGCCGATGCCGGCCGTCGACGCCAACGGGGTCGCGCTGCGGGTCGTCGTACTGGTGGCGTGGCGGGTGAAGGACACCGCGCGGGCGGTGCTGGGCATCGAGGACCACGAGCGGTATCTGCGGGAGTGCGTGGAGGCGGCGCTCTCCCGGGTGCTGTCGCAGCTCCCGGCGGACGTGCCGCCGAACGCGCTGGTCAGGGACGCGACGCTGCGCAACACGGAGGCGGTCGGTGACGCGCTCACGCGGCTGGTGGTGTCGGACGCGGCGCCGGTCGGCCTTGAGGTGTTCTCGGCGCAGCCGACCCGCGTCGAGTACGCGCCCGAGGTGGCCGCCGTGATGCAGCGTCGCCGGATCGCGGCGCTCGACGCCCAGCACCGGGACACCGTGCTCACCTCGGTCGTCGACTCGGTCGAGGACACGGTGACCCGGCTGACCATGCGCGGCCTGGTCGAACTGGACGACTGCGAACGCAAGGCACTGGTGAAGGACCTGACGGTGGCGTTCTGCACGGCCAGACGCGAAGCCGATTCCTGAACCGTCCGCGGCAGGCCGCCGCAAGGGTCTGCCGCAGCCGGCGACAACGGTCCTGCGATTGGTATGGACATGTCCAACGGCCGCTCATAATCTGGCACTTGGTCTAGACCTGGAATCACCCCCACGTACTCCAGGGAGCGGCAGCATGCGCGAAGTCATGCGAAGGAAGACCAGCTCCACTCGACGGGCCGAACCCGGCGGCCGGACCAAGTGGTACGCGGCCGGCGTCGGCCTCGTCACCACCGGTGCCCTCGTGCTCTCCAGCAGCGGCGCCTCCGGCCACGGCTACACCGATCTCCCCGTCAGCCGGCAGAAGCTCTGTCAGAACGGGACCGTCACGAACTGCGGCGACATCCAGTGGGAGCCGCAGAGCGTCGAGGGTCCGAAGGGCTTCCCGGGCTCAGGGCCGGCTGACGGTCGGATCTGTTCCGCCGGGCACAGCCGGTTCGGACAGCTCGACTCACCCACCAGGCCGGGCGGCGGCGCCTGGCCCACCACCAAGGTGACAGGCGGGCAGAACTACACGTTCCGCTGGCAGTTCACCGCCATGCACGCCACCACCGACTTCAAGTACTACGTCACCAGGCAGGGCTGGAACCAGAACCACGCCCTGGCCCGCTCCGACCTCGACCTCACCCCGTTCTTCACCGTCCCCTACAACGGCCAGCGCCCCCCGGCCACTCTCTCCCACACCGGACGCCTGCCGTCCGGGCTGAGCGGCCACCATGTGATCCTCGCGGTATGGACGATCGCGGACACCGGAAACGCGTTCTACGCCTGCTCGGACGTCTCGTTCTGATCGTCCTCGGCCGGGTTCCGCGTGCGCCTCGAAACGGCGCACGCGGATGCCCGTGAGATCGACCCGAGTTCTGAGCATCCCTTGAGCTGTCCGGGGCCCTCGCGCGGGTACGTTCCCCACACGCCGCTGACCAGGGCGGTCACCGTAAGTCGGGGGAACACCGATGGACTTCTTCTTCTACGCCATTCCCGTGGTCATGATGACCGTCATCGCCTTCATGGGCTACCGCGTGCTGCGCCGCTGGCTGCAGATGCGGAGCGCCTGGAACAGCGGGCTGACGGCCGAGGGGCACTGCCTCAAGGCGTTCACGACGGTCAGCAAGAGCATGGGTGAGCACAGCGGCGTGCGCACCACCATCCACCACGTGTACGAGTTCAAGACACGCGACGGCCGCGTCGTCCGCTTCGAGGAGGAGGACGGCCCGATGACGACGGTCGAGGGCGACTTCGTCACCGTCTACTACACCGACGGCCCGAACGTCGTGGCCACGGCCCATGAGCCCGGCCGTGTGAGGCAGGCGGCGGCGAGCCTCGGCATCCTGGCGTTCCTCGGTGTGGCCTTCGTCTTCTGCGTCGGCTTCATGGTCACGTACCACCAGTTCTCCACGGACCCGACGTTCCCGACGCCGTGACCTGAACCGAGCGATCCAGCAGGCCCGGCGTCACCCGACTCTCCTCATCTGACGGTACGTCAACTACCGTGCGCCCTCATGGAGTCCCTGGAGTCCACGAGGCGTACGGTCGCGGAGCTCGTCGCCGACCGGTGGGGCGACCACCGGCCCGGACTGTGGTGCGAGGACCGGGTGCTGACCCACCACGAGGTCGCGGCCGGGGCCGCCGCCCGCGCGGCACTGCTGGCCGACCTGCTGCCGCCCGGCGCCGAACCGCACATCGGTGTTCTCCTCGACAACACCCCCGAGTTCCCCCTGTGGCTGAGCGCGGCGGCCCTCGCGGGCGCCGCCGTCGCCGGGATCAACCCCACCCGACGGGGCCCGGAGCTGGCGCGCGACATCCTGCACACCGAATGCCGGGTACTGATCACGGAACGCGCCCATCTGCCCCTCCTCGACGGCCTCGAACTCCCCGGCGTACGACGACTGGTGACCGACACCCAGGAGTACGACGACCTCCTCGCCGCCTACGCCGGTGCCGAGCCCGACCCCACCCCGGCCACCCCCGCCCACCGCCTCCTCCTCTACTTCACCTCCGGCTCCACCGGCGCCCCCAAGGCCGCCATCTGCTCACAGGGGCGGCTCGCGGCGGCCGGGCGGGCCCTGGTGAACCGCTTCGGGGTGCGGCGGGACGACGTGCACTACATCTGCATGCCGATGTTCCACGGCAACGCGGTGATCGCCGACTGGGCACCCGCGCTGGCCGCCGGCGCCGGGGTCGCGCTCCGCCGTCGCTTCTCGGCCTCCGGGTTCCTGGACGACGTACGGGCGTACGGGGCCACGTACTTCACCTACGTCGGGCGGGCCGTGCAGTACATCCTGGCCACCGAGCCCCGCCCCGACGACCACGACAACCCGCTGCGCATGGGCTTCGGCACGGAGGCGGGGGCGGTGGACGCGGCGGCGTTCGAGAAGCGGTTCGGGGTACGGCTCGTGGAGGGGTACGGGTCCTCCGAGGGCGGTGCGGCGATCCAGTGGACGCCCGGTGCGCCGCCGGGCGCGATCGGGCGGGCGGCGCCGGCGGACGATCTCGCGGTGATCGACCCGGAGACACGGCGGGAGTGCCCACCGGCCGCCTTCGGCGAGGACGGCCGCCTCCTCAACGGCACCGAGGCCATAGGCGAGCTGGTCAACCGGGGCCGCAACCCCTTCGAGGGCTACTGGCGCAACCCCGAGGCGGACGCGGCCCGCCGCCACGACGGCTGGTACTGGACGGGCGACCTCTTCTACCGCGACACCGACGGTTACCTCTACTTCGCGGGCCGCACCGACGACCGCCTCCGCGTCGACAGCGAGAACCTGGCCGCCGCCGTCATCGAGAACATCCTCGCCCGCTACCGGGGCGCCGACGCCGTCGCCGTCTACGCGGTCCCCGACCCGGTCGCCGGCGACCAGGCCATGGCCACCGTCGCGGGCACCTTCGACCCGGCCGACTTCGCCGAATTCCCCCTCGCCCAGCCGGACTTGGGCACGAAGATGACACCCCGCTTCATACGCGTGGTCCCCGCCATGCCGGTCACCGCCACCAACAAGATCCAGCGAGCCACCCTCCGCCGCGAGGGCTTCCGCTGCCCGGACCCGGTGTGGTGGCGCCCACCGGGCAAGTGGACCTACCGCCGCCTCACCGCGCTGGACCTGGGGCGACTGGTGACCGAGTACCGGGCACGGGGGCGGGAGGAGCTGCTGACGAGGTAGTAGGCGTGCCAGTAGGTATGCCTGGCCCTACCCCCGGAACGCCCCCTGCGCATATGGCCGTTGCTCGTGGCCTCCACCTACCGTGACCCCATGATCCGAACAGCCGTACGGGACACACCGCGTGCGGTGGCCTATCTGCTCAGCGGGGTCCTCGTGGGCCTCGTCCTGCTGGTGGTCCTCCTGCTCCTGGGCACCCTCGGCCTCGCCCTGGCCCCGGTGCCGGTGGGGCTGCCGCTGCTCGCGCTGGCCGTGCTGTCCGGCGTACACGGTGCTGCTCGGGTTCGTGCTGTGGCCGCTCGACGTGCTGGTGCTGTGCACGGCCCTCGGTGTCGTACTCCTCCTGGCGCTGCTGTGGCCGCTCGCCCGGTACGCCCGGGCCCGTGCCGCGCCGGCCCCGCTGCTGCCGACACCGGCGCGATCCGCCGGCGGCGCCGACCCCGCGCGAGCGGGAGGTGCTGGCGCTGGTCGCCGAGGGCAGGTCGAACGGCGCGATCGCCCGCGAGCTGGTCGTCACCGAGGCGGCCGTCGGCAAACACATCGGCAACATCCTGGCCAAGCGGAACCTGCTTCCGGCGGAGGAGACGCATCGGCGGGTGCCGGCGGTATTGGCCTACCTGCGCGGCTGAGGCCCACACGGCGGCAGGGGGTGTGGGTCTCAGCCGCGCAGGTAGGCCAATACCGCCGGCACCCGCCGATGCGTCTCCTCCGCCGGAAGTGCGCTATGGGTGCCTCCCTCCTCGTACCTCCCGAGGGCTCTTTCCGGCGCGTCTGCCCAGTCCCGCGCCTCTCAACCGGGGCCGTTTCCCGCGCCTGGCACGCCTTCGGATGCCGGGCCCATGCGTGAA
>NZ_AEJC01000077.1 GCF_000317595.1 Streptomyces ipomoeae 91-03
ATCCTGTTTTCCAGCCCCGCACTCTGACCTGGGACGAGGTCGACCCCGACCGTCATCCGTTCGACAGCGCGGAGGCCCTTGCGGACATACGGGCGCTCGCCCCCGCGAGCCGCACCCCGATCCGCCCCGAGGGCACGCGCCGCGAGATCCACGACTGGGCGTGGAACGTGGGCCTGCCCTGGGCCGACGACATGACCCTGGCCATGATCGAGCGGTGGGGGCGCTGGACCGTCGGCTGGCGGTGGGCGCACGACGAGAACGACTTCGACGGCGGACCGGTCGGCGCCTGGTCCCGCCCCAGCGTCTCGATCAGCGCCGACCCGGAGGAGACCCTGGCCCGGGTCGCCGAGGCGCTGTGCGAGTGGCGGGCGTGGCTGGAGGACATGGCCGACCGGTTCGACCACTATCCGCTGAGCACCATGTCCGCCGAGGACCGTCAGGACGCCTGGGAGCGCGCCACCGCCCGGCTGGTCACCCACGTCGTGGACCGCACCGGCGCGGGAAGCGCCTGGTACGGCCACTGCGAGCAGGTCCTCGTGTGGTTCCTGACCCGCTGGGGCGTGGCCGAGGACACCGCACAGGCACAGGTCGAGCGGGCGATCGACGGCCGGTTCGAGAGCTGGTCCGGCCCGAAGCTGGTCGTCCTCAACGACATCGCCGAACGCCTCGCGACCGCGCTGGAGGCCGACTCCTGAGCGCGCCGTCCTCCGGCCCCACCTCTCCGCCGGATCACCTACGGATATGGCTGGCCGTCCGCGACACGGTCCCCTGGCACCGGACACGTGCAGTGCGGCTCCCTGCCGCCGGCCTTCACGAAGGCCTCCCAGTCGTACCCGTCGCCCCGGTAAAAGACGGGGCGGTGCAGGACATCCACGCCCACGACCACCACCGGTCCCCGTTGCGCGCCGCCCGCCTCCGCGCCGCCCTCGACCGGGCCCGCGCCGACGCGGCGTCGAGCCCGCCGCTGACCTTCGCGCGACTCGCCTCCTGGCAGCGACACGTCCTGGGCACCCCCGGCACCCCGCCGTTCCGCACGTTTCCGGCCTACGCCAAACAGGGCCGCGAACGCTACGGCACCGGCCCGGACCTTCCCGACCACCTTGACTCCTGCCTCGCCCAGAGCGCGGACCCGGCCCTTCCGCTCGCGGCCCGCGCCGCCCGCGCCTACCTCGACGTCTGCTTCTTCCATCCGTTCGACGACGGCAACGCCCGTTCCGCGTTCCTGGCGTTGACCTTCGTCCTCGCCCGCGCGTCCGTCGCCCTCGACGAGGTCACCCCCATACGCCGGGTCCCCCGCCGCGCCGACGATCCCGAAGGCGCCCTGTCGTTCGCGGACCTCGTCGCCGTACTCATCACCGCCACGGCCCGTCGCGCCACCTCTCACGAGTCCACCGCCTCACTGCCGCCGCACCGGCACTCGAACCACACCGTCTTGCCTCCTTGCACCCGGGGCCCCACACCCCACTTGTCGACGACCGCGTCCAACAGCACCAGCCCGCGTCCGCGTTCAGCCTCCGGCTCCGATCGGTCCCGTACGACCGGCAGTTGAGTCGACCCGTCCCCGACCTCCACACGAACCCCGGCCGTCTGCTTCAGCAGCAGCAACGTGCAGCGCCGACCGGGTACATGCCGTACGACGTTGGCGAGCAGTTCGGTCACGCCCAACTCGACGGCGTCGACCAGCTCGGCCATCTCCCAGTCGTTCAGGTACGTCCGGACGATGCGGCGCACGTGGTACGCGGAGTGCTCACCAACGGTGAAGCACATCCGGTGCTGGGCGGGTGGAGCGCCCAGGAGGAAGGGGGGAAAGTATGCGTTCACATCACAAGGGTGACCGGTCCCGACTACTGTCAGCGACAGATCGGACACAACACGGCACCGTGTTGGTCGAGTTACGCGAGAGGGGATCCGTGTGACCCAGACCCATGCCCTCGACCCTGGCGCGTCACCGCTCCACTACTACGGCGCCGAGTTGCGCCGTCTCCGGGAAGCGGCCGGGCTGACACAGAAGCAGCTCGGCGACATCATCAACTACACGGCCTCGCTGGTCGGTCAGATCGAAACGGCACGCAGGACGCCGACGATGGAGTTCAGCGAGCGGGCGGATGCGGCGCTCAACACCGGTGGGCTGTTGTCCCGGCTGGTTCCGCTGGTGATGCGCAGTCAGGTTCCGGCTTGGTTCCAGCAGGTGGCAGAGATGGAGTCACGCGCCACTGAGATCTGCACCTTTCACACTCACTTGGTGCACGGCCTTCTGCAGACCGAGGCGTACGCGCGGGCAGTTCTCGGATCGATGGACCAGACCGACCTCGACGACCGCACGGCCGTGCGGCTGGCACGCCAGCGCATCTTCGAGAAGGAGAAGCCTCCGGCCTTCTGGGCAGTCATCAGCGAGGCGGCACTTCATCAGGAAACCGGCGGCCCGGAGACCATGCGAGGCCAACTGGCACATTTGTTGGCCTTCGAGGGAAAACCCCGGATCAACATCCAGGTACTGCCGTTCTCGGTCGGAGGGCATGCTGGCCTGCAAGGCTCATTCGACCTCTTCCGCTTCCCCAAGGACCCGTCCATCGTCTACACGGAGGGCTACGGCAGCGGGCATCCGACCGCCAACCCGGACACCGTCAGCGACTGCTCGCTCCGTTACGATCATCTTCAAGCCGCCGCCCTCTCCCTCAGGGACTCGGCAGAGCTGATCCGACGCGTGATGGAGGACCGCTATGGAGAGCAACGCGATCGCGGCCAGGGCCCGGTGGCGCAAGTCAAGCTATAGCGGCGACCAAGGCGGCAGCTGCGTCGAGTGCGCACCCCTCGACCCCCTCGCCTGGCGCAAGTCCAGCTACACCAGTGACCAGGGCGGCGAGTGCGTAGAAGTCGCCGAACCCCCCTGCCCCACCACCCCCACCCTCCTCATCCGCGACTCCAAGAACCCGGCGGGCCCCCACCTCACCCTCGGCCCCGCCGCGTTCACCGCCTTCGTCGGCTGGGCGGCGGCAGCCTCAGCACACGTCGCCTGATTCCCCACCCGGCAGGTACTGCGACCGTTCCTCGCGGCTGAGGTCGCGGTGGACCGCTCGGCAGATGTCGCTGATCGCCTCACCCGGCGCGGGCAGGTCCGCGTTCCACAGGCGTAGGCGGCCGTCGTGGTCGCCGGTGGCGAGCGTGCGGCCGTCCGGGCTGAAGGCGAGCGTCGTCACGCCTCCCCCGGGGGTGAAGGTCGCCCGCGCGTACCGGGTGGCCGTGTCGTACAGCCGTACCGTCCCGCCGGAGGCCGTCGTCGCGAGGGTGCGGCCGTCCGGGCTGAACGCGAGCTGCACCGGGCCCGCGGAGAGGTTGACGGTCAGGGTGGCGTCGAGGTGGCCGGATGCGGTGTCCCAGAGCCGTACCGTGCCGTCGTCGCTGGCAGAGGCGAGGGTGCGGCCGTCGCTGCTGAACGCCATGGACGACACCTGGTCGAACATCATGCCGAAGTCGGGCGCGCCGGCCTTGGGCGTGGCGCGCCCGGCGGGGTCGGTGAGCGTGGTGCGGACGCGTCCGGTGTCGGGGTCGCGGAGCTGGATGTCGCCGTTTCCGCCTTCCGTGGTGGCGAAGAGGTCGCCGGAGGGGCTGAAGGCCAGCGCCGAACCCACCTCTGCCTTGCGGAGGTCGACCCGGGCGCGGCCGGTCGTGGTGTCCCACAGGGCGAGGCCCGCGCCGCTGGTCACCAGTGTCCTGCCGTCGGGGCTGAACACCATCCCGTTGACGAACTGGTCGGTGAGAGCCGTGCGCGGTCGGCGGGTGGCGACGTCCCACAGTTGCACCTCGGCATCGTGGGTGAAGGCGAGGGTCTTGCCGTCGGGGCTGTAGAGCACCGGCCCCATGAAGCCCAACTGTTCGACGAGTGTGGCTCTCGTGCGCCGGGTGGCCGTGTCCCACAGCCGTACCGAGCCGTTGTCCCGGCCCATCCTGCCCATCTTGACGCTGCCGGTGACGATGGTGTCGCCGTCGGGGCTGAACCCGACCGACGCCAGGTTGCCGCCGGGAACGGTGAGTGTGGCGCGGGGGCGGTCGGTGGCCACGTTCCACAGCCGGACGCTGACCTTGTCTCCGCCGCCGCCGAAGTCACTGTCCTCGTTGCCCGCCGCGAGTTCGGTCCCGTCGGGGCTGAACGCGACCGACATCACGGGGCTGGTGTGGCCGGTGAGGGTGGTGTCGGCGCGTCCGGTGGCGAGGTCCCACAGGCGTACGGTGCCGTCGTAGCTGCCGGCGGCGAGGGTCTTGCCGTCCGGGTCGAACGCCATGGACTCGACGCGGCTGCTGGCGCTGGTGAGGGTGGTCCGCTGCTTGCCGTCGGCCACGTTCCAGAGGTGGACGGTGCCGTCCTCGGTGCCGGTGGCCAGGGTCTTGCCGTCCGCGTCGAACGCCAGCGAACTCACCACGCCGGTGCTGCTCCTGAGGGTGGACAGCTCTCTGCCGGTGTCCAGGTCCCACAGTTGTGCGGTGTGGTCGCGGGTGCTGGTGGCGAGGGTGCGTCCGTCGGGGCTGAACGCCACGGCCATCTCCAGGCCGGTGGGGCCCTTGAGAGTCGTCACGGCACGGCCGGTGGTCACGTCCAGCACCTGCCCGCCCTCCGCTACGGCCAGTGCGCGACCGTCATGGGTGAAGCCCACCGCCGCCATGTTGTCGTCGTCCGGTTCGCGGAGGGCGACCGTACCCCGGACGCGTCCGGTGGCGAGGTCCCACAGGCGTGCGTCGTCGTTGCCGCTGGCGGCGAGGGTCTTGCCGTCCGGACCGAAGGCCAGGGTGCGTACGAAGTTGGGTCCGGTGTCGCCGTCGGGCTTTTCGTCGGCTTTCCCGGATTCGTTCTCGAGTACCTTCCGGGTACGGCCCGTCCCCGTGTCCCACAGCCGTACCGTGCCGTCGAAACCGCCGGTGGCGAGCGTCTTCCCGTCGGGGCTGTAGGCCAGGGCGCCCACGGTTCCGGTGTGTCCGGTCAGACGGCGTTCGAGGGGGACGGCCCCGGCGGCGTACAGGCTCCGCGTGGCCTCGCGGGTCGGGCTCGTGCGGTACGCCTTGACGGCCAGCAGGGAGGCCAGGTCCGTGTCGCTCTCCAGCAGGGCCGTGGACTGGGCCGCCAACTGCCGGGACAGGCCTTCGCGCTGGGCGTCCAGGGCGGTCTGGCGTTGCCAGTAGGCGACGGCGGTGGCGGTCAGGGCCAGGGCGAGGAGGCAGGCCAGGGAGGTGACGAGGACGCGCAGGCGGCGGGTCGTACGGGCCGAGGCGCGCTCTTCGTGCTCCCTAGCGGCGATGCCCGCGCTGAGGAAGGCGGCCTCCAGATCGGTCAGGTCATCGGTGTGCCCGGGACCGCCGAAGTGCTCCTCGGCCGTGACCAGCCGACTCCCCCGGTACAACGCCCCCGCGTCACGGCCCAGTTCCTCCCACGCGCGGGCCGCCTCCGTCAGCTGTCGGTGGGCGCGCAGCCGGTCCCGGTCCTCCTCGATCCAGCCGCGCAGCCGGGGCCAGGCGGTGATGAGGGCTTCGTGGGCGATCTCGACGGTGGGGTCGTCGAGGGTGAGCAGCCGTGCGCGGGTCAGGGCCTCCAGGACCTGGGCGACCTCCTGCCCGCCCCTGCCGGTGGTCTCCAACTCGGCGCGGGTGGCGGGGCGCCGGGTGTCGGGGGTGCCGTCGCCCGGTGAGATCAGCCGCAGCAGCACCCGGCGGGCCGTGGCCGCCTCGGCTGCCGTGAACCGGCCGTAGACGTCCTCGGCGGTCTTCGCGATCGCCCCGTCCAGCCCGCCTGCCGCCTCGTACCCGGCCAGCGTCAGCGTCTTGCCCCGGCGCCGCCGCCATGTCTCCAGCAGGACGTGCGACAGCAACGGCAGCCCACCGGGCTCGTCGTCGATCTCGTCCACGAGCCGTGTCGTCAGCGCCCGCTCCACGGTCAGCCCGGCGGCAGCCGCCGGCTTGACGATCACCTCGCGCAGCTCCGCCGAACTCATCGGCCCGGCCAGCAGATTGGCGTCGCCCAGCGCCTCGGCCAGCTCCCGGTGCTCGGCGCAGCGGCCGTAGAAGTCCGCCCGCACCGCCAGCAGCACCCGCAGTCGGCTCTCCGGGTTCCGGGCCGTCAGCAACAGGTCGATGAAACGGGCGCGTTCGGCCGTGTCATGGCAGAGGGTGAAGACCTCCTCGAACTGGTCGACGATCACGAGCGTGTCGCCCTCCCGGACGTGGGCGTCGTCGCGATCGCCGCGGCGACGCCTGCCCGCGCCGCCGGAGCCGCCGGCGAGCGCGGCCGTGGGTGCCCGCTTGCCGGTGTCCGCGGCACCGCCGCCGCTGTCACCGGTGGCGTCGGTGGCGCTCGCCCCCAGGACGAGGTCGTACGTCCGGGCCAGCTGATCGCCCGGCGTGAGGATCCGAATCCCGGAGAGCTTCGGGCCCTCGTCCTGGGCCTGCCGCAGGGCGGGAACCAGACCGGCGCGCAGCAACGAGGACTTGCCGATCCCGGAAGGCCCGAACACCGCCGCGAACCGACGCCGGCGCATCAGGCCGACCAGGTCGCCGGTGAGGCGTTCCCGGCCGAAGAACAGCCCGCTGTCGCCGGTCTCGAACCGGGCCAGCCCCCGGTACGGCGGCTCCGCGCCCTCGCCGCCGTCCTCCTCGTCGTGGGCGGTGGCCTCCTCCACCGCCTGCCGCCACCGGGCCTCCCACTCATCGGGGTCGCCGCCGCAGGCCGTGACGAACGCGAGCGTGACCGGCAGCGTGGGCAGCTGCTCGCCGCCCGCCGCCTGCGACAGCGTGGTGATCGAGTAACCCGCCCGCGCGGCCATCGCCCGATAGGTGAGGCCACCCGCCTCCGTCCGCAACTTGCGCAACTCGAACGCGAACCGCTGCACCGGTCCGGCCCCAGGATCGACCGGTACCTCTCTACGCCCCGCCACGGACCCGTTCCTTCCCCATCACCCCCCGCACCACTCCGAACGGCCAAACCTACGCGGTGGCCGGTGAAGCGGAGAGATTGCCTCCGGCCATTGTTTGGCCGCCGTCACACCCCTGCCAAACAATGCGCGGGACGGTGAAATCAATGGTGTGAGCGGTACGGGGGACCGCTCACGAGCGGGGATCGAGTGGTACCCGGGGGGACCGCGCACGCGGGCACGGGGAACACTCACGGGGGATACGGGCGGCTCGGGGGATGCCGCTCACGAAGGAAGAGCGGGTCGGGGGACACCGCTCACGGGGGACGGAGCGGTGCACGGGGGACCGCTCACGGGGAGG
>NZ_AEJC01000078.1 GCF_000317595.1 Streptomyces ipomoeae 91-03
CGAGCGGCCGACATTCCCCTCCGAAGTACCGCATGGTGAGATGTCCCGCTCACCTCTTGATCACCTCGGTTTTCTCCGGACGTCCGCCGTTTTTCACCCGGCTTCTCGCCCGGACCTCCGGCCGCTCCGGGAACGTCTCTGCCCACCTCCCCGCCGAACAGTCGGCGAGGACGCGGAAAAGTGCCCCGAGTCACATCGATGCACCCCACACCGATGAATGCTCAACTTTCAAGCACTAAGGTCGTGCCGTGCGCGTACTTCTGGTGGAAGACGACGAGCCGGTCGCCGAGTCCCTGTGCCCCGGTTGCTCGTCCCCGTCGGCTCGGCCTGACCGGGCCCAACGGCCCCGCTGCGAGGGACGGATGGCGTGCTCCGGGTACGCCGACAGGCCCTCCCCGCAGGCATCGAGGGCGACGAGCATCGACAGTGCAGACATTCACGTGCACGACGAGGGAGAGACCGGCGATGACGGTAACGGTGACAGCTGGACCCCGGGCGACAACCGAGGCATGGCGAGGCTTCGCCGGTACGCACTGGCGGAACCAGGTCGATGTGCGCGACTTCATCCAGGCCAACTACACGCCCTACGAAGGCGGCGCCTCTTTCCTGGCCCGCCCGACCGAGCGCACCCGCACGGTCTGGGACAAGGTCAGCGCATTGTTCCCCGAGGAGCGCCGCAGGGGAATCCTGGATGTGGACGCCGCCACCCCGTCGACGATCACCTCGCACGCGCCCGGCTATATCGACCCGGACCGTGAGCTGATCGTCGGCCTGCAGACCGACGCGCCGCTGAAGCGCGCGATCATGCCCAACGGCGGTCTGCGGATGGTGGACAACGGCCTGAAGGCATACGGCTACGAACCCGACCCCTTCGTCACCAAGGTCTTCGGCAGCTACCGCAAGACCCACAACGACGGCGTCTTCGACGCCTACACCCCCGAGATGCGCGCCGCCCGCAAGGCCGGCATCATCACCGGCCTGCCGGACGCCTACGGCCGTGGCCGGATCATCGGCGACTACCGTCGGGTCGCCCTGTACGGCACGACCCGGCTGATCGAGGCCAAGCGCGCCGAGCGGGCCCGGCTGGACGCACAGCCCTCCAGCCCGGACGTCATCCGCGACCGCGAGGAGCTGGCCGAGCAGATCAAGGCACTGGGTGAGCTGGCGCGGATGGCGGCCACGTACGGCTGCGACGTCACCCAGCCGGCCACGACCGCGCACGAGGCCGTCCAGTGGCTCTACCTCGGCTTCCTGGCCGCGGTGAAGGAGCAGAACGGCGCCGCGATGTCACTGGGCCGCACCTCCACCTTCCTCGACGTCTACCTCCAGCGCGACCTGGACGAGGGGACCATCGACGAGGTCCGTGCCCAGGAGCTGATCGATGACTTCGTGATCAAGCTGCGGATCGTACGGTTCCTGCGCACTCCCGAGTACGACGCCCTGTTCTCCGGCGACCCGACCTGGGTGACGGAGTCCATCGGCGGCATCGGCACCGACGGTCGCCCGCTGGTCACCCGCACCTCGTTCCGCTTCCTGCAGACCCTCTACAACCTCGGCCCCGCCCCCGAGCCCAACCTGACCGTCCTGTGGTCGCCGCGGCTGCCCGAGGGCTTCAAGCGGTTCTGCGCCCAGGTCTCCATCGACACCAGCGCCATCCAGTACGAGTCGGACGACCTGATGCGTCCGCGTACCGGCGACGACACGGCGATCGCCTGCTGCGTGTCCGCGATGGCGGTGGGCAAGCAGATGCAGTTCTTCGGCGCACGGGTGAACCTGGCCAAGGCGCTGCTGTACGCGGTCAACGGCGGCCGGGACGAGATGACCGGCGAGCAGATCGCGCCCGAGGCGCCCGCGCTGACCCGCGAGTACCTGGACTACGAGCAGCTGCGGGCGGCGTACGACCACATGCTCGACTGGCTCGCGGCCACGTACGTCAACACGCTCAACGTCATCCACTACATGCACGACAAGTACGCCTACGAGCGCATCGAGATGGCTCTGCACGACCACCCGGTGCACCGCTTCATGGCGTGCGGCATCGCCGGCCTGTCGGTCGCCGTGGACAGCCTGTCCGCCGTCAAGTACGCGCGCGTGAAGGTCTTCCGGGACGCCACCGGACTCGCGGTCGACTTCCGGACCGAGGGGGATTTCCCGGCGTACGGCAACAACGACGACCGCGCCGACGCAATCGCCGTCGACCTGGTGGAGTCGTTCATGGCCAAGGTGCGCAAGCACCCCACCTACCGGGACGCCGAACACACCCAGTCGGTGCTGACCATCACCTCCAACGTCGTCTACGGAAAGCACACCGGCAACACCCCCGACGGCCGGCGCGCGGGCGCCCCGTTCGCGCCCGGGGCCAACCCGATGAACGGCCGCGACCGGCACGGCGTGGCTGCCTCGGCCCTCTCGGTGGCCAAGCTCCCCTACGAGCAGGCTCGGGACGGCATCTCGCTGACCACGACGATCACTCCCGAGGGACTGGGGCACGACCTGTCCGAGCGCGCGGGCCATCTGGTTGGCATCCTGGACGCGTACACGGCCTCCGGTGGATTCCATATGAACGTGAACGTCCTGGACCGCGCGACGCTCGAGGACGCCATGAACCACCCGGAGCGGTACCCGGAACTGACGGTCCGGGTCTCCGGGTACGCGGTCAACTTCGTCCGCCTGACCCGCGAGCAGCAGCTCGACGTGATCAGCCGTACCTTCCACGGAGCGCTGTGAGTACCTCGGTCGAGCCGGTGACGGGCCGAATCCACTCCTGGGACCTGTCCACGGGAGTGGACGGTCCCGGGACCCGGTTCGTGCTGTTCCTCAGCGGCTGCCCGCTGCGCTGCCTGTACTGCGCCAACCCGGACACCTGGCACATGCGCGACGGGAAACAGGCCACCGTCGACGAGGTGATGGCCGAGATCGAGAAGTACCGGCCCTTCATCACGACCGCCGGCGGGGGAGTGACCCTCACCGGCGGTGAGGCCCTGCTGCAGCCCGCGTTCACGGCCGAGATCTTCCGCCGCTGCAAGGAACTCGGTCTGCACACCGCCCTGGACACCTCCGGCTTCCTCGGCGCCCGCGCGACCGACACGCTGCTCGCCGACACCGACCTGGTCCTGCTCGACATCAAGTCCTTCGACGTCCGCACCTACCGCAGGCTGACCGGCGGCGACCTCGCGCCGACCCTCAACTTTGCCACCCGCCTGGACCGGCTCGGCGTCCCGGTGTGGATCCGCTACGTCCTCGTCCCCGGTTGGACCGACGACCCGGCGGCCGTTGACGGGCTCGGCGCGTTCCTCGCCGGGCTGGGCAACGTCGACCGGGTGGACGTCCTGCCGTTCCACAAGCTCGGCGCCCACAAGTACGAGGCGCTGGGCATCCCCTTCCCGCTGCGCGACACACCCGCACCGGATCCGGAGCTGACCGAGCGGGTCCGCGAGCAGTTCCGGGAGCACGGCCTGCGGGCGCTGTGAACTGACTGCACCTTGCTCAGTGGTGCGCGTGGCTGCGGCCGTGGTCGGCGGCGTACGCGGCGAAGACCAGCGCCGGCGTTCCGCCCGTATGGAGGAAGCGCTGGTCGAGGATGGTGGCGAGGTCTTTCAGCGCCCCGGCGAGCACGTCGCCGGCCAGTCGCACCTCCGGCCGCCGCGCCGCCTGTCCGCGCTGGGCAAGGGCGGCGGCGTAGCCGACCATGGCCGCCAGTGACGAGTGGTCCTCTCCGTCATGGAAGTAGTACGCCTCGGCGTACTGGGTGAAGTCGATGCGGACGCGTACGACCTCCGTGGCCAGGCTGTCCAGCAGCAGCGCCCCTGCGGTGCAGTCGATCTGCTGCGTCGTCGGGTCGCAGTCGCGCAGCAGCGCCAGCCGGATGGCGAGGACCCTTCTGCGGGTCAGCGCTGGGTAGATCTCCAGCACCCAGGAGACCGTGGCCGTCAGCAGGGCGAAGCCGACAAGGGCTTCAAGCGGTGAGGCCAGGCGGAGCCAGCCCTCGCCGGGTGCGATGTCTCCCAGGCCCAGGGTGGCCACCGTGACGAGCGAGAGGTACACGGAGTCGAGCAACGCTGGCTCCTGCGCCGCTTTGGAACCGGGGGAGAAGGCGAACGCCCCGGGCATGTGGGGCCAGTAGATGACGGCCCAGCCGAGGACGACGGTGCCGGCCCACATGCCCACGACCGTAACCATGGCGAGCGGCCCGACGAGCCCGACCACCCGCCTGCGGGCGCGGAAGCGCCGGGCCAGCCGCCACAACGCTGTCATGACGAGGCGACTCAGGCCGCCGTGGCGGGTGGGGTGCCAGAGAGTGTGGAACAGGTCCCGCAGCGTGATCATCACGAGCCCGGCACCGAGCAACGAGACCAACCACTTCATGTACGTCTCCCATGGCCCTGTCGGCTGAATCGGAGGAGCCCTCCTCGGAGCTCAGATCCCAAACTGACGGATCATGCGGCAGACGCGGGGCCCGGCACGCCCATCCGCGCCGATCGACCGGCCATCCGCGCCGATCAGCTCGCTTGCAGCACGAGCGCGCAGGTCTCCCCGACAGTCGACGCCAGGCGGTCATGGCGCCCGGCCGTACAGGTTCCCGGTCCTGCCGATGTGCAGACCGAAGAGCCGAACTCCGAGGTCCTCGCCCCCGTCCTCGGCGCCCCCGACAAACCCCGCCACCGCCCCGCGTACAACGGTTGGAAATCATCAACCGCATACGTGAGCGGCGCGCCCAGTTCCTCGGGCATGCCGGACAGGAGCCTATTCGCCACGCGCGTTGGCCGGGCCGTAGTAGGCCGCTCGCATGATCTCCTCCATGTCGTCGAGCATCGGCATCCGCGGGTTGGTGGGCGCGCACTGGTCCTCGTAGGCGTTCAGGGCCTGCTGGGGCAGCGCGTCGAGGAAGCTGCGCTCGTCGGCACCGAGGGCCTGGAAGGACGGCTCGATGCCCACGGCCTCGCGCAGGCGCTCCACGGCGGCGGCGAGGGACTCCACGCCCTCGGTCGCGGTGGTGGCGGGCAGGCCGAGGGCGCGGGCGATGTCCTGGAAGCGTTCGGGGGCGCGGTAGTGCTCGTACTTGGGCCAGCCCGTGAGCTTGGTCGGAACCGTGCCGTTGTAGCGGATGACGTGGGGGAGCAGGACGGCGTTGGTGCGGCCGTGGGCGATGTGGAAGGTGGCGCCGAGGGTGTGGGACATGGCGTGAACGATGCCGAGGAAGGCGTTGCCGAAGGCCATGCCGGCGATGGTGCCAGCGTTGTGCATCTTCTCCTGTGCGTCCGGGCGGGCCGCGCGGTCGTCCACCGCCGCTTCGATGTTGTCGAAGATCAGGCGGATCGCGTGCAGGGCCAGGCCGTCGGTGAAGTCGTTGGCGTAGACGGACACGTACGCCTCGATGGCGTGGGTGAGGGCGTCGAAGCCGCTGTCGGCCGCCAGCGCCGGGGGCAGCTCGGCGGTGAGCAGCGGGTCGACGATGGCCACGCTGGGGGTGAGCACGTAGTCGGCCAGCGGGTACTTCTTGCCCGTCGCGGGGTCGGAGATGACGGCGAAGGGGGTGACCTCGGCGCCGGTGCCGGAGGTGGTGGGTACGCATACCAGGCGGGCGAGCTTGCCGAGGACGGGGAAGCGGAAGGCGCGCTTGCGGATGTCGGAGAACTTGTGCCGCATGTCGGCGAAGTCGACGTCCTTGCCGTCGGCCTGCTGCTCGTACAGCAGCCACATCACCTTGGCCGCGTCCATGGGCAAGCCGCCGCCGAGCGCGATGATCGTGTCCGGGCGGAAGTCGCCCATGAGGCGGGCGCCGCGGCGCACGGAGTCGATGCTCGGCTCGGGCTCGACGTTGTCGATGATCTGGACGGTCACCGGCTCGCGGCGAAGCTGCAGTACGCGGGTGATGCGGTCGACGAAGCCGAGGCGGGTCATGGTCGCGTCGGTGACGATCGTGACGCGGTGGACGTCCGGCATGTCGGCGAGGTAGCGGATGGCCTGCGGCTCGAAGTAGATCTTCGGCGGGACCTTGAACCACTGGAGGTTGTTGCGGCGGGTGGAGACCCGCTTGACGTTCAGGAGCTGGGGAGCGGAGACGTTGTTGGACACCGAGGTGCTGCCCCAGGAGCCGCATCCCAGGGTCAGGGAGGGCAGCAGGTTGTTGTAGATGCCGCCGATGGCGCCCTGTGAGGAGGGCGAGTTGACGATGACCCGGACGGTCTTCATGCGCCGGCCGTACGCTTCGGCGAGTTCGCGGTCCTCGGTGTGGATGACGGAGCTGTGGCCCTGTCCGTGGAAGGCGACCATGTCGGCGGCGAGGTCGAAGCCCTGCCGGTCGGAGCCGGCGCGCAGCACGGCGAGCACCGGGCAGAGCTTCTCGCGGGTCAGCGGCTCGTCCGGGCCGACCCGTTCCGCCTCGACCAAGATCAGCGAGGTGTCCGCGGGAACGGTGAATCCGGCCTGTTCGGCGATCCACTGAGGGCTCTGGCCGACCGCCGCCGCGTTCACCTTGGGCTCGCAGCCGCTGTTCGAGGCGGCGGCGGGGAAGAGGAAGTGCTCCAGCTTCGCCTTCTCCTCGGCGGTGGCCAGGTGGGCGTGCAGGGTGCGGAATTCGGCCAGGGCGGCGTCGTAGATCTCCTCGTCGAGGATGACGGCCTGTTCGGAGGCGCAGATCATGCCGTTGTCGAAGGACTTGGAGAGCCCCAGGTCGTTGACGGCGCGGCGCAGCTTCGCGCTCTTGTGCACGTAGGCGGGGACGTTGCCGGCGCCCACGCCGAGGGCGGGCTTTCCGGCCGAGTAGGCAGCCTTGACCATGGCGTTGCCGCCGGTGGCGAGGATGAGGGAGACACCAGGGTGGTGCATGAGTGTCCTGGTCGCCTCGACGGACGGGGTCTCGATCCACTGGATGCAGTGCGCGGGCGCGCCCGCGGCGACTGCGGCGTCGCGCACGATCCGGGCCGCCTGGGCGCTGCACCGCTGGGCGGAGGGGTGGAAGGCGAACACGACCGGGTTGCGGGTCTTCAGCGCCATCAGCGCCTTGAAGATCGTCGTGGACGTCGGGTTGGTCACGGGCGTGATCGCGCACACCACGCCGACCGGTTCCGCGATCTCGACGATGTCCTCGATGTCGTCACGGGCGATCACGCCGACGGTCTTCATATGGCCCATGCTGTGCGTGACGTGCTCGCACGCGAACATGTTCTTGGCGGCCTTGTCCTCGAAGACGCCGCGCCCGGTCTCCTCCACCGCGAGCCGTGCGAGCGCGGTGTGCTGGTCCAGGGCGGCGACCGACGCCTTGTTGACGAGGTGGTCGACCTGCTCCTGGTCGAGTTCCTCGTAATCGGCCAGTGCCTTGAGCCCGTTCGTGACCAGCCGGTCGACGGCGACGGCGATGTCCGACGGCGCCTCGGCAGGGGCAGCGTTCGCGGTTCGGTCGTCGTGGCGGGTCATGTGGGTGCCTCCGTGGTCGAGAGGTGAAGCCGCACGGTCTGCGGCCCGTACAGGAGCGGCGCCGAGCGGATGGGCGTGGCTCCACCAGCAGCCTCTCGCCGGCACCGCTTCGCTGTGCAGGTCCCCCGGGTCCCGGGTGGGCGTCTGACCGGCCCTGATTGCCGGGGCCGGGTGGCCCACGGCCGGTGAGCCGCCACGAGGATCACCGCACGGCTGCGGGCACTCGGATGGCCGGCCGGTCTCGAGTTTCTGCACTGGCGGATCTCCTCGTCCGTCCGCAGGAAGACTCACAGCAGGTCCCGTCGGGTGGCGATGCCGATGAAGCGGCGGCCGAGTGTCTCGAGGCCGGTGGACCGAGTGCCCCGGATCGCCATGCGTACCGACGTGTGCAGCGCTCGGCCGCGGCGAGCGCTGTTCGCTCTCACCGCGGCAGTCGAGAAGTGGCCGGCTCCTCCTGAGGAAGCCGGGCCACCCGTCACCTGCTGTCGCTGTCCTCCGTCTCGGGCAGGGCGGCACGTCCGGCCTCCAGGCGTGCGATCGGGATGCGGAACGGTGAGCAGGAGACGTAGTCGAGCCCGGCGGCGTGGAAGAAGTGCACCGACGCCGGGTCTCCGCCGTGCTCGCCGCAGACACCGATCTTCAGGTCGGGCCGTGCGGCTCGGCCCTCGGCTACCGCGATCTCGACCAGGCGCCCCACGCCGTCGCGGTCGATCGTCTCGAACGGGGACACTTTGAAGATGCCCTTGTCGAGGTAGGCGGAGAAGAACGCCGCCTCCACGTCGTCGCGGGAGAAGCCCCACGTGGTCTGGGCCAGGTCGTTGGTGCCGAAGGAGAAGAACTCCGCCTCTTCAGCGATGCGGCCCGCGGTGAGGGCTGCCCGGGGCAGCTCGATCATGGTGCCGACGGGGCACTCGACCGGGACGCCCGACGCCTTGGAGACCTCGGCCAGGACCTGCTCGACTTCCTCACGGACGAGCCGCAGTTCCTCGACCGTGTCGATCAGCGGGACCATGATCTCGGCTCGCGGGTCGCCGCCGGCCCGCTCGCGCTCCACGACCGCCTCGGCGATCGCCCGCACCTGCATGGCCACCAGGCCCGGCGCCACCAGCCCCAGGCGCACCCCGCGCAGGCCGAGCATCGGGTTCTCCTCGTGCATGCGGTTGACGGCGTCCAGCAGTTCGGCGTCGTGCGCGCTGGGCGAGCTGCCGTGGGCCTCGGCAGCCGCGAGACGCACCGCGAGTTCGGTGCGGTCCGGGAGGAACTCGTGCAGAGGCGGGTCGAGGAGCCGGATGGTGACCGGCAGCCCGTCCATCGCTTCCAGGATGCCGACGAAGTCCTGCCGTTGCAGCGGCAGCAGCGCGGCCAGCGCCCGTTCGCGCTCGCCGTCGGTACGGGCCAGGATCATCGCCTCGACCAGCTGCCGACGGTCGCCGAGGAACATGTGCTCCGTGCGGCACAGACCGATGCCCTCGGCGCCGAACCGGCGTGCCCGGGCGGCGTCCTCGGGAGTGTCCGCGTTGGCCCGCACGCCCAACTTCCGCACCCCGTCCGCCTGCTCCATGGTCCGGGCTACGGCGTCGACCAGGCCCATAGACCGTTCGCCGGTCTCGAAGTAGCGCATCACCGAGGAGTCGACCAGCGGCGCGGCGCCGAGGTACACGGCGCCTTCGGAGCCGTCGACGGAGAGGACGGTGCCTTCTTCCACGGTGGTGCCGTTGGCCGTGAACTTCCGCGCCTGCGTGTCCACGGCGAGTTCCTCGGCGCCGCAGACGCACACCTTGCCCATGCCGCGGGCGACCACGGCCGCGTGGCTGGTCTTTCCGCCACGGCTGGTCAGCACGGCCTGGGCGGCGACCATGCCGGGCAGGTCGTCGGGAGTGGTCTCCTGCCGTACGAGGACCACCTTCTCGCCCGCCGCGGCGCGACGCACCGCCTCGGCCGAGTCGAACACCGCGGCCCCGACGGCGGCACTCGGCGAGGCAGGGATGCCGTGCGCGAGCGCCGAGCCGACCGCGTCGGTGTCGAAGCGCGGGAACATCAGCCGGGCCAGGCCGTCCCCGCCAACCCGGGCCAGAGCCTCGTCCGGGGTGATGAGTTCCTCGTCCACCAGCTCGGCGGCGATGGCGAACGCGGCCTCCGCGGTGCGCTTGCCCACCCGCGTCTGCAGCATCCACAGCCGACCGCGCTCGATCGTGAACTCGATGTCGCACAGGTCGCGGTAATGGGCCTCCAACAGCCCCATGTGGTCCCGCAGTTGGACGTACGCCTCGGGGTTGAGGCGCTTGAGCTGATCCAGCCCGACCGTGTTGCGGATGCCGGCGACGACGTCCTCGCCCTGCGCGTTGGGCAGATAGTCGCCGTACAGACCGCGGTGGCCGGTGGCCGGGTCGCGGGTGAAGGCGACGCCGCTGCCGGAGTCGGTGCCGAGGTTGCCGAAGACCATCATCTGAACGTTGACGGCGGTGCCCAGGGCGTCGGGGATGTTTTCGCGGCGGCGGTAGATGCGGGCGCGCTCGCCGTTCCAGGACTCGAAGACGGCCAGGATTGCCCGGCGCAGCTGCTCGGCCGGGTTCTGCGGGAAGTGCTCGCCGGTCTCCTGACGGATCAGGTCCTTGTAGACCTCGACGAGAGCGGCCAGGTCGGCCGCGTCCAGGCCCAGGTCGTCGGCGGCGCCCCGCGACTCCTTCAGCGCGGTCATGGCGTCCTCGAACCGCTCGCCGGCGACGCCCATGACGGTGCTGCCGAACATCTGCACGAGGCGGCGGTAGGAGTCCCAGGCGAAGCGTTCGTTTCCGGAGGACTTCGCCAGGCCGAGGACGGTCTCGTCGTTGAGGCCGATGTCGAGGATCGTGTCCATCATGCCGGGCATGGAGAAGCGGGCCCCGGAGCGGACGGACAGCAGCAGCGGGTCGTCCGGCTGCCCCAGCCGCCGCCCGGCCGCCCGCTCCAGGTCGGTCAGCCGGTCGGAGACCTCGCGAGCCAGTCCGTCCGGCTCGTGCCCGGTGGCGAGGAAAGCCCGGCATGCTTCGGTGGTGATCGTGAACCCCGGCGGCACCGGCAGACCCATCCGGGTCATCTCGGCCAGGTTGGCGCCCTTGCCGCCGAGCAGGCCGGCCATGTCACGGCCGCCCTCGGTGAACGCGTACACGTAACGGACCATGACGTGCTGTTCCTTCCTGTCTTCGCAAGGGGCAGGTGCGGGCGGGCCTGGCCACTGGCCGAGCCGCACCCCCAGTGGTGCACGAGGCGCAGCAGCCAGGCGGCTACCGAGTCACATCTCGAAGACGATGCGCGCCTTGATCTGACCGTTCAGGACTTCTGCGATGGACTCGTTGACCGTCTCCAGGGGCCGGGTCTCGTAGATCACCTTGGTGCGTCCGGCGGCGTGCAGCTGGAAGACCTCGTCCAGGTCCTGGCGGGTGCCGACGATGGAGCCGATGACGGAGGTGCCGTTCAGGACGGTGTCGAAGATCGGCACCTGGATGGTGCCGCCGGCGGGCAGGGCCACCATGACCAGCTTGCCCCCGCGCCGCAGACCGCCGTACACGGAGGCGAACGCCTGCTCATTGACGGCCAGCGCAATCGCGGCGTGAGCGCCGCTGTGCCGCTTGTCCAGGACCAGCCCGCCGGACAGCTCCCCTAGATCGGTGCCGGCGGGGTACACGGCGAGCTGTGGGTTGCCGTGGCCTCGTACGTGCAGGTCTCAGGAGCGGACGGCGGCGGCGAGCTGTTCGGCGAGGAGGGTGCCGTTCGGGCCGTAGGCGTGGGCGATGAACTCCGACCGCCGCTCCTCGGAGGTGTCCGCGTCGTTGACGAGGACGTGGGGGAGGTAGGTCAGGGAGCCGTCTCACGGTGGCCGCGTCAGCGCTGCGGGGGACCGCAGCGATTCCGGTGTCCTTGGCACGGCCGCGGGCGAGGCGGCAGAAGCCGGGCAGCCACGTTGCCCGCGACGGTCACCCCGGCAGGCAGCTCGTGCCGCGTTGCGCCCGTTCTCATCATCCCGTTCAAGGGCGTGGGCAGCGGCGGAAGTGATTGGTGAAAATCCGGCACTCGAGGTAAACGCTGGTTACCGATGATGCGGCGGCAAAGCGCCGCCTGTCTGCGAAGGACGATGGGCTTCCGTAACATGAACGCTGTGACAGCCCGTGCACAGCTTCACCGAGCGTCATCGCCCATGAGGTGGTGGCCGACGCTGCTGGTGCTCGGGGTGCTCGCCGGGGTGCTCGGCATGCATGGCCTCGCACCGGGCGGGGCCGCCCTTACAGGCCATCACTCCTCACATCACTCCTCTTCTGCCGCCCATCTGGACATGGCGGCCTTGAGCGCCGAGTCCGTCTGCCATAGCAACGGTGACGGCAGTGGGCACGCACAGCATGCCGACCCGACATGCGCTTCTGGTGCCGTCGGCGCGGGCCCCACTCTCCCTGTGCTTGCGCCCGACCCCGTCGGTCGGGAGGCAGGGGCTTCGGTCGGCAGCCACCAGTCCCCGGCTGCCAAGCCGGACGGCGGGCGCGCGCCTCCTTCGCTTGCCGAGCTGCAACTCCTGCGGATCTAGGACAAGGCCGAGCCGTACTCCACCGCTGCCGCGTGCACTGCGGGCTGCGGACTTACGGCAACTCAGCCATGTCCCGCGCGCTTCGGCGCGCTCTCCCCCGCACACCGCAGGAGTTCCCGCATGACCAGTACCCGTTCCCTCGTCCGTCGTACCGCGCTGACCGCGACGGCCGTCACCGCCGCCCTCGTCCTCGCCGCCTGTGGCAGCGACAACGGCGACAACTCCGGCTCGACGGTGAAGGAGTCGCCCACGGCGAGCGCCGAGGCCACCACCGCCGCCCACAACGACCAGGACGTCTCCTTCGCCCAGGGCATGATCCCGCACCACCAGCAGGCCATCCAGATGTCGAAGATGGCCGTCACTCAGGCGTCCTCCGCCGAGGTCAAGGACCTGGCCTCACGCATCGAGAAGGCCCAGGACCCGGAGATCAAGACGATGTCCGGCTGGCTCAAGGCGTGGGGCGAGGACGTGCCCTCCTCCATGCCGGGCATGGACCACGGCGGTCACTCCGGCAGCTCCGACATGCCCGGGATGATGGACACCGAGGACATGGACAAGCTGATGAAGGCGTCCGGAAAGGACTTCGACACGATGTTCCTGACCATGATGGTCGAGCACCACGAGGGCGCCGTGGAAATGGCCACCACGGAGAAGGAGAAGGGCCGGTACGGGCCGGCCAAGAAGATGGCCGACGACATCATCACCGCGCAGAACGCCGAGATCGAGGAGATGAACAAGCTCCTCGGCAAGAACTGACGAGACCCGCATCGGGGGCTCGGGCCTGCGTCCGTGCAGCCCGGCCCCCGTGCGCGCACGTCCCGCGCCGATCCCTGACGCCCTGCTCGCCACTCCTTCTCGCGCCTCACCGAGAGATCCTCAGCATGAAGATGCGTTCCCGCGCGGCCACCGCCATCACCGCGGCCGTCCTCGCGGCCGTACTGGCCGCATGCTCCGCCAGCTCCGACACCTCGTCCGACACGGAGTCCGCCAACGGCTCCGGCAGCCTTGCCGTCAGCCACGTCCACGGCCTGGGCATCGACCCGGCCGACGGACGCCTGTACGTCGCCACCCACGAAGGCATCATCGCTGTGGCCGACAACGGCGTCGCCGAGCGGGTCGGTGACACGGCCGACTACATGGGCTTCACCATCGTCGGCCCGAAGACCTTCCTCGGCAGCGGCCATCCGGCCGAAGGCAGCCGCGGCCACAGCAACCGCGGCCTGATCCAGTCCACCGACTCCGGCAAAACCTGGAAGACCCTGTCCCTGGGCGGCACCACCGACTTCCACTCCCTGGAGTACGCGCACGACACCGTCTACGGTTACGACAGCACCCGCGGCCTGCTGCTCGTCAGCACCAACCTCACCACCTGGGACACCCGCGCCCCACTCGCCGCCCTGGACCTCGCCGTCAGCCCGAAGGACCCGGACGTCGTGCTGGCCACCACGGAGGACGGCGTCGCCACGAGCACCAGTGGCGGCCGGACGTTCGACGCCGGTTCCGGGCAGGTCCTGGCCTTCCTGTCCTGGCCCGCGGCCGACACCCTGTACGGCGTCGACCTCGCCGGCGGCCTGCACCGCAGCGCCGACAACGGCGCCACCTGGCAGAAGACGGGCACCGTTCCGGGCGGGCGGCCCCAGGCCCTGACCGCCATCGACGCCAAGCGCGTCCTGGCCGCGACACAGGACGGCGTGTACGAATCCCGCGATGGCGGCAAGACGTTCAGCCAACGCCTGCCGATGTCCACCACGGGAGGGCAATGAACGCCTCTCGGCATGCGGCATCGAGGTCTGTTCCAAACCGAGGCCGCTGAGGAACGAGCACAGGGCCTATGCGAAGAGCTGGAAGAACGGAGGGAACGTTCCGAGAACCCCGAGGGCGATAAGCACGAGGCTGATGAGGAGGGCACGCACGGTTTCGAACGGCTTGTTGCGCAGCACGACATGCAGGACGGCCCAGGCCAGCAGCCACACGACCACGGCCAGGATGGTCTTGCCGGACAGCGGACCGACCGAGTCGCTCCACTCCAGGCCGTCCCGCACCGTCGTACTGGCCTCGGCGAGCGTGGTGAGAAGTCCCAGCGCGGTGGCTCCGACACCCGCGGCGATGATCGCCGCCGAGATCGGCCCCTCCACCTTCTCGCTGAGGGGAAAGTCCTCTTCCCGTCCGCCTCCGGACGGCGTTGCCGCGTTCTTGGCCTCCATGCCGCAGCCTCCTTTCAGAGCCTGGTCACTTGACGGGTTCCACCTTGGTGATGAAAGCGCCGAATGCCCCGGCCACCGCCGCGAAGACGAAGGCGAGAACGAACAGGGTGATGGTGGTGCGGCGGACGCGGTTGTGCCGGATCAGGCCGGGGCCGTAGTACCAGACGATGAAGACGACGGCGGTCGCCAGGATCGGACTGAGCCAGGCGATGTGCTCTTTCCACTCCATGCCGAACTCGTGCCAGTCCGCCGTGTCCGGGTCGGCGAGCAGCTGTGACCTGGGGCTGTCCGGGGTCATCTCCCGGTACCAGGGATAGACGACCCAGGTGCCGGTGATCACGGTCGCCCATGCCGCCACCGCCATGGCGGTGACACCGATCCGGACCCGCCGCATCCGCTCCACCACTCCCACGCGCGTCATCAGGGCGGGCTTGAGGCTGTACAGCTCGGCTAGACCACCGGCGAAGGCGAGCAGGAAGGCGGCGCCGAGGACCATGCCGTGGATGAGGGTCCACCACTCGCGCTCAGTGAAGTTCACAGCCCATCTCCTGTTCGCCCTCGGAGCCGACGCTGCCGTCGGTGTGCCTCTCCGTTTGACGCCGGCAGAAAAATGCCAATTTGATCTGGTAAGGGATCGGTGATGACGTTATCGCCGTGGTTCAGCACAGCTGCGCGGACGCGCCGCGACTACCGTGAGAAGAGGCGGGCCCACCGTTGCGCCAGGCCAGCCGACTCCCGGAGGGAGGCCCCCGGTGTCAGCACAACCGCTCGACGTTAAAGCCGTGACTGCTCTCGTCAGCGACGCCGCAGCCGCACCGTCCATGCACAACGCTCAGCCGTGGAAGTTCCGCTACCTGCGCGGCGCCCGCACCTTCCACGTCCGCTCGGATCCCGAGCGGGCCATGCCCCATGCTGACCCCACCCACCGCGCCCTTCACATCGGATGCGGCGCGGCCCTGTTCAACCTGCGCGTCAGCGCCGCTCACGCGGGCTGGGAGCCGGCCACCCGGCTGCTGCCCGACCCGGCGGACCCGGAACTGCTCGCGACGGTGGAGCTGGCCGGTCCCGTACGCCCGGAGACCGACCTCGCCGTGCTGTACCCCGCCATCCGCCGCCGGCACACCAGCCGCTTTCCGTTCTCGGACGAGGACATACCCCAGGCCGTACAGGACGCCCTCTGTGGTGCTGCCCTGCGGGAAGGAGCGCGGCTGCTCTTTCCGTCCGAATGGCACACGGAATCGGTGCTGGACCTGGTCAGCGATGCCGAAGGGCGCGACTCGCTGGACCCCAGCCAGCTTGAGGACCTCGTCCGCTGGACCCATATCGGCCCCGACAGCGCCGCCACGTCGGCCGACGGCATCCCCGACTACGCCTTCGGCCCGCGCAAGCGGGACGGAAAGGCCCCGGTACGCGACTTCGCAGGCCGACGCGCCGTGCCCGGCCGCGAGGTGGCCACCTTCGAGAGCAAGCCCCATCTTGCCTTGCTGGGCACGACCGGCGACCGACCCGAGGACTGGCTCAAGGCGGGGCAGGCGATGGAGCGCGTCCTGCTCGAAGCGACCCTGGACGGGCTGGCGACCTCGCTCACGTCCCACGCCCTCGAATGGCCGGAACTCCGCTGGGCCGTCCGCGACCCGCAGTCGACGGTGGGGTTCGTGCAGATGGTGCTGCGCCTGGGATACGGCAAGCAGGGGCCGGGGACGCCACGTCGCCCGGTGGAAGACGTGCTCGACATCGAGTCGTAGAGGTGTTCTCGGACGTCGTCGCCGCGAGGTACCGACGCCGTCGGCTCCTGCACGTCCCCGACCGCGAGCGCCATCCGTCAGTGGCTGTGCCCTGTTGCGCCGTGGTCCTCGGCCTCCTGGGACGGGGTAGTCGCCGTGGGTTCCTGGCTCGGACGTGCACTCGGCGGCGTCTCATGGGATGTGCCCCCGGAGGAGCCTGTTTCGTGGTCGTGTCCGTCCGCCCCGCCCGTGTCCGGCTCCGCTTCTGTTGCAGGCTGGTCGCCGTGGCTGTGGCCACGGCCGTCGCCGCCCGGCTGTGCGGCCATCTCCTGGGCGATGCCCTTCAGCCCGAGGAAGGCGACTACCGCCGTAACCGCCACCAGGATCCCGGCCGGACCGAGGATGCCGCGCCACCTCGTGGGCTGGTGGCGCAGCACGTAGGCGACGAAGGAGAGTGCGAGGCCGAAGGGGAGGAGCATCGCCGCGCGTTCGGGGAAGTCCTCGAAGTGCTGCAGCCCGCCGCTGAGCATGCCGATGCCGAACGACAGCGCGAGGGAGGCCACCACGACACCGCAGACCTTCGGGGCGCTGGGGCGGCTGCGGGTGAGGACAAACTCGTTGAGCACGGTGGCGCAGAGGAAGACAGCGGCGCCTATGACGGCGATGAGGGTGTAGCGGGTGGGATCGAGCGGGTGGTGCACGATGGCGCCGCTGATCAGCCCGGCTCCGACGAAGGTCGCGGCATAACCCAGATAGTCGCCGAGCAGTGGGGTGCGCTTGGGCGCCCGGCGCCGCCCGCGTCGGCCGCCGGTTCTGTTCGCGGGCTCGCGTTCCGCGCGGCGCGGCGTGGGCTCAGCGCGATCTCGATCGGACAGGTGCGTGCCTTCAGGCGTTGCCAGGCGGGAGGGGGTACGTGGTGCGGGACGCGTAGGGCGGTGCCGACAGTGAGCGGGAGTCGGAGAGGTGGTGCTGGGACACGGGAAGTGACACCTTTCGGCACGGGCCGGCGGCAGCGCGATACGCCTGTACCGACGTACGGCGCAGAGGGCGCGGGCGGCGGCCCGGAGAACACGGACGGGAGAGAGCGGTCGGGCTGTCCCCTCTTTAAATCCGCAGGACTCCCAGCGCGTGGGGTGAGGTGTGCGCGCGGCAGCTGAGCAGCCCGTCGGCGGGCGGCGCCGCGTGCGTGGCGGTCGTGGTCCCGGCCGCGAGCTGAGCCGTCGTTACCGGCCACGGCCCGGTGGGTACAGAGGCCCAGCAGTCGGCCTCGGGCAGGGAGTCCGCGTCCGCGGTGGCAAGGGCGGTCGTGCGGTGCGAGGCTTCGCCGGACGTGTCCGTCTCGTGCGCGTGATGCCCGCTGAAGGATTCCTGGTACGCCGTGGCCAGATCGAGATGGTGGGCGGTCATGTGTCCGGTGACGCCGTCATGGGCGTCGGCGTGGGCGAGCGTGTGAACGACGCCGAGGCCGATGAGGAGCAGGCCGAGCATCAGCAGGCGCGCCAGGAGAACCCTGGTCGCTCCGGCTGTCCTCGTCACGTCGTCGCCCTTCGTCCGCGCCCCTGGGCGGCGTGCTCGTCCTCGTGCTGGTGGCATGAGCGTACCCATGGCCCGTCGGCGTCGGTCCCCCGGTCCGACGATCAGCGGGACGCACGGGGTGCTGTCGAGCCGAAACTCCGATGTGCGGGGAGGTGTCCAGGGTCTCGCCGCTGTGTCCTTCAGCGCGTCGGCCCACCGCCCTCCCTGGCGTCGGCGGCGCCGATCGGTGGTTCGGCGGGCGAGGGCACAGTGTGTGGCAGCCGGAGGCGTTTGAGTGCGAGGGCGTTGACGGCGACGATGATGCTGGAGCCGGACATGGACAGGGCGGCGATCTCCGGGCGGAGCACCAGGCCGGAGGCGGGCTCGAAGACGCCTGCGGCGATCGGCAGGGCGATGGTGTTGTAGCCGATGGCCCATCCGAGGTTCTGCCGCATCTTGCGGAGGGTGCCGCGGCCGATGCGCAGGGCGGTGGGCACGTCGAGGGGGTCGGAGCGCATCAGGACGAGGTCGGCGGTCTCGATGGCGACGTCCGTGCCGGCGCCGATGGCGATGCCGAGGTCGGCCTGGGCCAGTGCCGGGGCGTCGTTGACGCCGTCACCGACCATGGCGACCTTGAGGCCGCCGCGCTGCAGCTCGGCGACCTTGGCCGCCTTGTCGCCCGGGAGGACCTCGGCGATGATGGTGTCGATGCCGAGGCGTCCGGCGATCCGCCGGGCGGTGGCCTCGTTGTCGCCGGTGAGCATGACGACCTCGACGCCGAGGGCGTGCAGTTCGGTCACGGCCTCTTGTGCGGTTTCCCGGGGTGCGTCGGCGATGCCGATCAGTCCGGCTGCCTGTCCGTCGATGGCAGCGATGACGACGGTGCGGCCGGTGTCGGCCAGTTCCTCGCGGCGGCCGGCCAGTGGACCGAGGGCGACGCCTTCGCGGATCGCCAGCCGGCGGTTGCCGACCGCGACCCGGTGGCCGTCGACGACGGCGGTCGCGCCGTGGCCGGGGACGTTCTCGAAGTGCCGGGCGCTCGCGGGGTCCACTGCACGGGCGTCGGCGTGGCGTACGACGGCTTCGGCCAGCGGGTGCTCGGAGTCGCGCTCCACCGCCGCGACCAGCCGCAGCAGCTCTGCCTCGTCGGTTCCGGGGGCGGTGACCACGTCGGTGACTTCCGGTTCGCCCTTGGTCAGGGTGCCGGTCTTGTCCATGACGACGACCTGGATGCCGGCGGACGCCTCCAGGGCGACGGCGTTCTTGAACAGCACGCCGCGCTTCGCCCCGAGGCCGGTGCCCACCATGATGGCCGTCGGGGTCGCAAGTCCCAGGGCGTCCGGGCAGGTGATGACCACGACGGTGATGGCGAACAGCATCGCGGCGCCCAGCGAGCGGTCCGTGGCCAGCAGCCAGACCGCCAAGGTGACGGCGCCGCCGATCAGGGCGACGAAAACCAACCAGAACGCCGCCCGGTCCGCCAGCCGCTGCCCCGGCGCCTTGGAGTTCTGAGCCTCCTGGACCAGCTTGACGATCTGCGCCAGGGCGGTGTCGGCACCGACCTTGGTGGCGCGCACCCGCAGCGTGCCGTTGGCGTTTATGGTCGCGCCCACCACCTGCGTGCCGGGTGCCTTGTGCACCGGCAGGCTCTCGCCGGTGACCATCGACTCGTCGACCTCGCTCTCGCCCTCTTCCACAACTCCGTCGACAGCGATCTTGGCTCCGGGGCGGACCAGCAGCAGGTCGCCGACCACGACCTCAGCGGTCGGCATCCCGACCGGCACCCCACCACGTACGACCAGGGCCCTGGGCGGAGCGAGATCCAAAAGCGTACGGATGGCGTCGTTGGCGCCGCCGCGGGCGCGCATCTCGAACCAGTGGCCGAGCAGGACGAACGAAGCCAGCACGGTGGCCGCTTCGTAGAAGACGTCGCCGCCGCCGGTGAGCGTGATGATCAGGGAGTACAGCCAGCCGGAGCCGACGGCGACCGCGACCAGCACCATCATGTCCAGGGTGCGGGCGCGCAGGGCCCGAACAGCGCCGTCGAAGAAGATCGTGCACGAGTAGAAGATCACCGGCATGCTCAGCAGGAGCGCCCACACGTCCTGGCGCAGACCGAAGGGCACCGGCGCATCGAGGCCGAAGACGTCCTCGCCGATCGGTGACCAGATGACGATGGGGATGGAGAACAGCAGCGCCACGAGGAAGCGGTTGCGCATGTCGGCCACCATGGCGTCCATCGACATCTCGCCGTGGCCACCGTGGCCCATCACCTCGTGCGGCGAGGGCATCTGCTCGGGTGCGGCCGGAGCCCTGGCCGGTTCCCCGTGCGCGGCTCGTGCCGGCTCTGCGGGTTCAGGCAGGACGGCCGCTCTCGCGGCCCGGCCCTCGTGCCCCGCTTGCTCGCCCGCCACCTCCCCCACGGGCGGATCGGGTTCGGCCATCGGGTCGCAGACATGGGAGGGCACCACCTGGCCGGCGCAGTGGTAGCCGCACTCGGTCACCCAGCGGCGCAGCTCGGCCAGCGACGTACGCCGAGGATCGAAGACCACCGTCGCCGACTGCGCGATCGGATTGACCTCGACCTGCAGTACACCGGGACGACGCCCCAGCGCGGCGGCGACGGTACTCTGCTGCGACGCCCACGCAAGGCCGCGCACATCCAGCACCGCGGTGCTGCGCTCCTTGCGCGGGCCCGACGGGTCATGCCTTTGGTGACCGTGGTCGTCTGCGGGGTGAGACACGGTCATCCCTCCTTCGGCGCTCGTTTCCACCGCGCTGCCCCTCTGGGCGCTGGGGCGCAACCACCGGAGAAGCCGGGGCGAACCGGCGAGCACCGCCCAGATCCGCGCCGCCCGGACAGCAGAAGTGACCAGCACCAAGGCGCCGACCGAGACGAGCAACCCCGTCGCCGGACCATGGGCGGCGTGCAGCCGCCCCGGTCCGGTCCACACCGCTGCGAGTACGACGGTGGTGGTGAGCGTCCAGAACCAGTGTCGCGCGCCGTACTTCAGCAGCGGTCATCAGTGCCCCTTCGGATTGGCGGTCCAGACCTGGATCGTGGTTCGCGGCAAGCGCCAGCAGCAAGGCGGCCATACCGAGGGAGAGCCTGCGCTCGCGCCACCTCCGTTTTCGGGCTGCGGTCCAGGAACGGCACAAGGAAGATCGGTCCGAAGACGCCCGCGACGATGTACGCGAGGCGACGACGGAGGCGGCGGCCCCGCGCACACAGTCGCAGGGTGGGACCCCGTTCGGGGTCAGGTCACGATGAGGGTGCCTTTCATGTTCGGGTGGAGGGTGCAGAGATAGGAGTAGCTGCCCGGCGTGGACGGAGCGGTGAACGTGGTGGTCACTCCGCCTGTGATGTTGCCGGTGTCGAAGACCTTGTCCTGGGCGGCGGTCACAGTGTGCGCGTCAGAGTCCCGGTTCACGACGGTGACCTTCGCTCCGTTGCGCACCCGCAGGTTCGTCGGGCTGAAGGTGAAGTCCTCGATCACAATTCTTGTCCCGCCGGGGTTCGCGCTGGTCGCGGCGGATGAGGCGCTGGTGGTGGCGGGGGCGGTGCTGTCGCCGTTCGAGCAACCGACCAGGGAGAGCAGGGCGCAGGCGCTTCCCATGGCGAGTGCGATGCGGCCCCGGTGTGGAGAGGTGAGTGACATGCGGGGCGGGCCTTTCGAAACGAGGTTGCCGTCGGCTTGGCGCAGCCGGAGGAGGGCTGGCGTACCCAGCTTCGGCGTGCTTGGGGGCACCCGCCACGGTGATACCGCCAACCGCCTCGCCGGTTCATCTGAAGGACGTCGCGAGGCCGCCGTCGGTGTGGGGTGTCAGCGGGGCGTGATGGCGGTGCGGCGGAACATGACGGCCGCTGCGGTCGTGAGGGCGGCCAGCCAGGCGAGGGCGATCAGCAGGGGGCCGGTTTCGTCGAAGGTGGGGGTGAGGGCGGCGTCGATCAGGACGCGGCCGGCGCCGTAGCCGGGCAGGGCGTGGGCCCAGCCGGGCGGGGCTGGGCGGAGCATGGGGCTCTGCTCGATGCCGACGTCGATGAAGGGCAGCAGGAAGGCGATGAGTACGCCGCCGACCCGGCCCAAGAGCGGACCGAGCAGGACGCCGACGAGGGCGTAGGTGAGCGCGATCAGGACGCTGGCGGCGATATACAGGTCCCATCGGCGAGCGTCGAAGACGGTGGTGGTGACGGCGAGGGACGCGGCGGTAGCCAGCAGCGCGCCGAGAGCGATGACGGCCAAGCGGGAGGCGAGCAGTGTCAGGGGGCGAAAGCCCGCGAGGGCCAGGCGCCGGTCGCCGGAACGGGCGTCCAGGACAGTGAACAGCCCGGCCAGTGTGGCCAGGGAGGCGATGGCGATCGGGGCCATGGTGCCGCCGTGGATGTCGGGCAGCCACGCCTTCTGAGAGATGGTGCGGCCGCCTTCGCGCACGGTCAGGGTGGTGGACTCCTCGGGGGTGGTGGCCACCGCGAGTAGGACGAAGACGACGGGTACGGCGATGAGCAGCGCCCACAGCACCCGGTTGCGGGCCGCTTCCCGCAGCCCCATGCGCACGCCTGCGGACAGCTGGTCGGCCGCTGATCCGGGCCGGGTGCGATGGCGGGGCCGGGCGGTGCGGCTGGCGGCAGTGATCACCGTCCAGCTGACCACCATGGCCGCTGCCGCCCAGGTCAGGGCCCAGCCGAGATCGCCGATGCGTCCGCTGTGCCGGGAGGGCAGGTCCACCATCCACAGGGTCACGAAATGGGTCGGCAGCGCCCGGGTCACCGGCCTGTCGGCCGCGCCGAGCACGGGTCCGAAGAACACGTCCAGGATCCATACGAACAGCACCAGTACGGTGCCGTTGACCGGGTTGGTGACCAGGGTGCCGATCAGCGCCCCGAGCGCGAGGTAGATCACCGCGTACATCAGTGTCCCGGCCAGCGCCCGCCCCGGATCGTCACCGATACCGGTCCGCGCCGTCAGGGCCAGCAGGGCCGTCGCTGTGGCGATCAGTGCCAGGGTCAGGCCGGTGGTCATGCGGGCTGCCACCAGGCGGGCGGGGGCGAGCCCGGCCAGGACCAGGCGGCGGTCGGCGGCGTGGGCGGCGCGGATCTGGAAGTACATGGCGATCGCGGCGATGAATCCCGCGGCCCATCCGGCCGTGGCGGTCTGCACGGACGGCCCGCCGGGGCCGCCGAGCAGTTCGGCCGTGTCCGCCAGCGGGCGGGCGGCCACGACGACGAACACCACTGGCACCAGGATGAGCACCAGCAGGTTCACCGGGGTGCGGGCGGCCTCTGCCAGGAAACGGCGCGTGCACAACAGGGTCGTCATCGCGGCACGGCCCGTCCGTCCCGCAGTTCGATGATGCGGTCGAAGCGTTCTTCGTCGGTGACGAAGTGACTGATGATCAGCACGGAGCGTCCCGCCTGGCGGCGTTCGCCGACGAGCTCCCAGAATTTCAGGTAGGTGTCGAAGTCGAAGCCGGCGTAGGGCTCGTCCAGCAGCAGTACCTCGGGGTCGGCCAGCAGCGCCAGGCCCAGGTTCAGCTTGGACAGGGTCCCGCCGGAGAGGCGGTCGGCGCGGGTGGCGGCGTAGCGTTCGAAGCCCAGGAAGGTGTAGATGTCCCGGCGTGAGTGCCGCTCCGCATCTGGGGGCAGACCGTAGGCGCGGCCGAACAGTTCGAAGTGTTCGTCGCAGGTGAGGCGTTCGTAGACGACCGGCTCCTGCGGGCAGTAGCCCAGCCGCCCGCTGCGGGTCACCGTGCCGGCGTCGGCGGTCAGGGCCCCGACCAGGATCTTCATCAGGGTGCTTTTGCCGGAGCCGTTCTCCCCGACCAGGCCGACCACCTCGCCAGGGGCGAGCGCCAGGTCGGCGCCGTGCAGCACCCGCACGCGTCGCTGGGCGGGCCACAGACCGCGCCGGTAGGACTTCTCTATCCCGGCCGCCGCCAGCACCGACCGCTCGCCAGGTGGCCCGTCGTCACGACGGGCGCCCACTGCTGCCACGTTCCACCTCCCCGGCTTCGGATGACGTCGCCGCCCCTTCACAGGCCGGGGGCACCCCACAGCGGGAACCAGCGGCTCAGGTCCTGTTCGATGCGCAGGTCGTCCTTGACCACTGCCTTGACCTGGAGTTCCAGCGGGTTGTCGCGTTTCTGGCCGGGCAGCGGAGCGAAGGGGTAGAAGGTGCCGCGCTTGTAGAGGTAGACCAGCGCCAGGGGGCGCAGCTCGGCGTCGCGGAAGGAGACCAGGGAGCAGAGGAGTTGGGGTCCGAAGCCGCTGTCCTGCAGGGCGGTGTTCACCGCGTGCAGATCGCTCACCAGGGCGGGCAGGCTGTCGGGATCGCGGCGGGAGAGCAGCCATGAGTACCCGTAGTCGTCACGGCTGAACTCCACGGGTGCGCCCGCTCGTTCGGAGTCGGCGTCCAGCAGGGCCTGTACCTCCTGCTGGACTTGGGCGAACGCCCCGCCCTCGATGGAGGCGAAGCACACCGCGCCCGCACCTGTCGGGGTGAAGCCGACGGCGGCCTGGAGCGTGATCGCCGCGGAGGGCAGGCCGAAGAGCTGGTCCAGGTCGGGCTTGACCGGCCTGGACCGGCCGAGCAGGGAATCCAGGAAACCCACGGGGTCTCAGCTCCTTCTCATGGCGTCCGGCTGCCCGGCTCGCCCAGCTCGGCGGAGATCTCCGCGAGGGCTTCGAGGCGGCGTTCCAGGCTGGGGTGGGTGGAGAACAGGTTGGCCACGACCGTGCCGGGGCCGAGGGCAGGGGTGAAGAAGAACGCGTTGAACGCCTGGGCGGTGCGCAGGTCCTGGGTGGGGATACGGGCGATGTCGCCGCTGACCTTGGTGAGAGCCGAGGCCAGAACGGAGGGCTTCGCGGTCAGCATGGCCGCGGCGCGGTCGGCGGCGAGTTCGCGGTAGCGCGACAGCGCCCGGATGAGAAGGAAACTGAGCGCGTAGACGAGGGCGGAGACCGCCATGACGAGGGCGAGCAGCGCCGCGGTGTTCTGGTCGCGCCGACCCCCGCCGAACAGCTGGGAGTAGAAGGCGAAGCGGACGATGAGCCCCGCGAGCACGCCCAGGAACGAGGCGATGGTGATCACCGCCACGTCGCGGTGCGCGACATGGGAGAGCTCGTGGGCGAGGACGCCTTCGAGCTCCTCGGTCGTCAGGCGGCGCTCCAGCCCTGTGGTGACGCACACGACGGCGTGGTCGGCGTTGCGGCCGGTGGCGAACGCGTTCGGCAGGTCCATCTCGGAGATGGCCACCCGGGGTTTGGGCATGTCCGCGGCGGCGCACAGCCGGTCGATGACGCCGTGCAGTTGGGGCTGCTCCTCAGATGTGACGAGGCGGCCGTGCATCGCGTAGAGGGCGATCCGGTCCGAGTACCAGTACTGCGCGGCCAGCAGTCCGGCGGCGATGACGACCACCAGGACTGTGGACTTGAGCAGCACAATCAGCGCGGCAATGAAAGCCACGTACACCAGCCCGAGCAGGAACATGGTGACTGCCATGCGGGCGGTCAGCTGCCGGTCGGGCTCGAAGCGGCTGCGCATCGCCCCTCACCCCGGGATCAGACCCTCGTCGGACAGCAGTTGTCGCACCTGCGTGAGGCTGGTGCCCTCATCGGGCAGCACCAGGTCGGACGGCGTGATCTGCTCGTCCGGCAACGGCGTGCCCAGGCTGCGCACCGCGTCCAGCAGGGCCGAGAGCGCGGTGGCGAAGGCCGTCTCGTCGCCTGCGTCGGCGGCCGACTGCAGGGCGGCATCCAGTTCGTTGAGCCGGTTCAGGTGCTCGTCGGGGACCTCGTACTGGCCCTCGCCGAGAATCCGCATGATCATGACGTCGCCTCCTGATCCGGCGGGGTCTTCGGGGGTTCAGGGCCCTCCAGCGGCGCTGGGGCGGAGGCCGCCGGGAGCTGTGCCTTCATGCGGGCCAGTTCGATCTCCACGTCCTGACCCGCGCTCACGCGCTCCAACTCGGCCTGGATGTCGTCACGCCCGGCCGACAGGGTGGCGTCCTCCAGCGCACCGGAGGCGATCAGCTCGTCCAGCGCACCGGCGCGGGCCTGCATCTGCTCGGTTTTGTCCTGGGCGCGCTGCATGGCCAGGCCGACGTCGCCCATCTCCTCACCGATGCCGGTGACCGCCTCGGTGATACGGGTCTGAGCCTCGGCCGCGGTATAGGTGGCCTTGATCGTCTCCTTGCGGGTACGGAACGAGTCGACCTTCGCCTGCAGGCGCTGTGTGGCCAGGGTCAGCTTCTCCTCCTGCGCCTGCAACGACGCCTGCTGCTCCTGCAGATCGGTGATCTGCGAGCCCACGGCCGTCCGGCGGGTGAGCGCCTCACGGGCCAGGTCCTCCCGACCGGCCGCGAGCGCCTGCTGAGCCTGGCCCTGCAGTTTGCCCGTGGACTGCCGCAACTGGTTCACCTGCAGCTCGACGCGCTTGCGGCTGGTCGCCACATCGGCCACGCCACGCCGAACCCTCTGCAGCATCTGAAGCTGCTGCTCGTAGGAGTAGTCCAGGACTTCACGCGGGTCCTCGGCCCGGTCCAGCGCCTTGTTGGCCTTGATCCGGAACAGTGCGGCGATACGGTGAGTGATGCTGCTCATGACGACCGCCTTCCTCTCGCCTCTCGGATTCTGGGCGATGCGGGAGAGACCGGCCGGGCCGTCTGCGGGCACGTGCGCGACGGCATGTGCCGCCGCAGGTCCCAGCCCCGACCGTGGTTCTCCCATTGTCTGGCCACGCTCCCGGCCCGGCAGCTCCACCCGCCGCGGGCCCGTGCGCGCCTCGGGCCGGTCACGGGATCCTCCCCGCCGGATCCGCGCTCTGGGCGGCGCGGATGTCACGGAGAGTATCGGCCGAGGCGTAGACGAGGGCTGCGCCGATGTAGCCGACACCCCACAGGCCCCAGGCGCCGGCGGGTGCGTCGGTGGCGAGCAGGGCGGGAAGGGGCAGTACTCCGGCGATCAGGAGAGCGGGGGCCGTGCGGCGGATGCTGCGGTCCAGACCTGGGGCCTCGTGCTTGGCGCGCCGTGCGAGGAGCACCCCACTGGCGGCAGTGGTCAGGACCTGGAGCGCGAGAAGAAGCCGGATCAGCAGGCCAGCAGCATCCATCTCGGTCACCTCCGGCCGGGGTGGCGTGGTTGCCCGAGCACGCCGGGCAGCAGTGTGATTCCGGCGAGGGCGCCGTCGGCGATCACGGCCCGTGGGGCCACGGAAATCCCGGTCATCGGCTCCTCCCGGCGGGGGCGTGGTGGGAGTCGGCCGTGCGCGGCGGCTGCGGCTGCTGCCGGCCCGGCGGGGGCGTGGTGCTGCGGGCAGGACGGTGGCGTGGCAAGAACGCCGGAGTGCGGGCGGCGTAGGTGTCCCACTGCTCGCCGAATTCCTTGGCGACCTCGCGCTCCTCGCTGCGGGCAAGACGTACATACACGTAGACCAGGACCGGGAACATGATCAGAGTGGGGATGGTCGGCCACTGCAGCAGGAAGCCGATCATGATGAGCAGGAAGCCGTCGTACTGCGGGTGGCGCACCCAGGCGTAGGGACCTGTGGTGGCGAGTTCGTCGTGCTGGGCGGCCTCGTGCAGGCGCTTCCAGGCGGCGGCGATCAGCCAGAAGCCGGTGCCGATCGCGATATAGCTGGCCAGGTGAAAGGGGCTCAGGTGCGGGTCGCCGGACCAGTTGGTCAGGTCGTTCCACAGGTGGCCGCCGGCGTGGGAGTCCTTCAGCAGCGGGAACTGGGAGCCGAGCCAGCTGCCCAGCAGGTAGATGGTCAGCGGGGTGCCGTACATCTCGGTGAACAGGGCGACCAGAAAAGCGCCGTAGGCGCCCATCGCCCGCCAGTCCCGCTTCGTTTTCGGATGGAAGAAGCTGGCGGCGAACACCGCGAAGAGCAGGGTGTTGAGGACCACGAGCGGCCACAGGCCGTATGCCGAATCAGCCATGACGTCCTCCCACGGCGTTGGTCGGTCCTGTGGTGGTGCGACGCTGTCCGTGGGCCAGTGCGCTCATGCGGCGCTGGTAGGTGGCCGCGTCCACACGGTCGTGAAGGCGCAGACCCACCAGCCACCGTTCCGCTTCCTCCAGCGCCGCACGCCGTCCGCGCAGGCGGGCCAGCGGTGGACGGCGAGGCTCGTCGGGGGTGATCAGGCGGGCGACGTCGTAAACGATGCCTGCCAGGATCAGTGCCCCGGTCAGCGTGGCGATGACAGCAGCCATGGCACTCACCCCCTGGGCGGGCCCGGGGCGGTCAGGGCCGGCCGGGTCCGGTGTGGTGGTCGTGCTTGTGCAGCGAGTCCTCGTCCCGGTCGTCACGGTGTTGATCGTGGCCGCCGTGCATGCCCTGGCCGTGCATGCTGCGCATCATGAAGAACATCATCAGCGGGCAGGCGGCGACGAGAGCGAGCCAGACCAGGCTTTCCAGGGACGCGCCGACGATCAGCGCGCCGACGACGACGATCGCTGCGGCGAGCGCGTACATGCCGTAGTTGCGCTTGTCGTTCATCATGAGCCTCCTTCAGCGGAGGGCCAAGGCCGCACAGGGTGCGGCCGGGTATTCAGGATTTGGCTGGAGGGCCGACGTGCAGCGCGTCCACGCGGCGCCGGTACTCCTCCTCGTCGATCTCACCGCGGGCGAACCGCTCAGCGAGGATCTGCTGCGGTGTGGGTGCGGCGGGGGTGTGGGTGTGTTCGTGGGGCCGGTTGACGGCGCGGAAACCCAGCACGAGGGCTGTGACGACCAGTGCCCAGAACGCGACCATGCCGATCGACATCCCGAACCAGCCCCACCCGCTCATGTCGTGGGCGTACCAGAACATCATCGCCACTCACCTGCTTCGGCTTATCGGCGACCGGGCGCTGGATGGGCTCCCGGGGACTTATTGCCTTCACATCCATCATCGCTCTGCCTGGTGAGGCGGTCTCGGGCCGGACGGCCCAGGACCAGTGGGCCGTTCAGCCCCTACCTGGCAGGGGTAGCCGAGCGCAGGCTTGAGAGTGACCCGCCAGGGGAGGCGAGAAACCCATGGGTGCCATTGATGCCGTTGTGATCTTGGCGTCGGCCATGCTGGTCGCTGCGCTCGGCTGGTACTTCTTCGGGCCGCGACGGGCCGGTGCCGCCCGGCTGGAAAACGGCGTACAGCGGGTGGAGGTGACGGTGCGGGGCGGCTACAGTCCCGACGTCATCAAGGTCCGCCAGGGCATGCCGGTGGAGTTGGTCTTCGACCGGCAGGAGGCCGGCGAGTGCACCGTCCGTGTGGTCTTTCCTGATCTCAAGGTCGGCGCGGGGCTGCCCGCTCACAGTCGCACGACCGTGCGACTGACCCCGGACCGGCCCGGTTCCTTCGGCTTCGCCTGCGGCATGAACATGATCCACGGCACGCTGCTGGTCGAACCCGCGGAAGGCTCCGCACCGCCCGCCCCGGACGGTCACGGTGTCACGGCTGCCTCTGCTCCTGCGGTCGGCGCGCCGCCGCCGTCGGGTGAGGAACGGACGGCGGCCGAGGCGGAGGCCGCGGACGCCGCCGAGCGGCAGGCGGAGATCAAGGACCTCACCCGCAGGGTGCTGACCGGCGCGGTGCTCACCGCACCGGTGCTCTTCGCCGTGATGGCGCACGAACTCTTCGGCGCGGACTGGGTGCCCGGCTGGATGCTGAACCACTGGCTGCAGCTGGCGCTGATCACGCCGGTGATGTTCTACACCGGGTGGCCGATCCATGTGACGGGCTGGCTGACCCTGCGCCACCGGGCCGCGGACATGAACTCCCTGATCACCCTCGGCACCAGTGCCGCCTATGGCTACAGCCTGCTGGTCACCCTCGCCCCCGGCCTGCTGCCGGAGGACCTGCGGGAGGTCTACTTCGAGGCCGTCGGCGTCATCTTGACCCTGATCCTGCTCGGCCGGCTGCTCGCGGCCCGTGCGAAGGCCGGCACCGGCGAAGCCATCCGTGCCCTGCTGGGCCTGCAGGCCCGCACCGCACGGGTGGTGCGGGCCGGCACCGAGACTGAGATCCCCGTCGAGGACGTCGTGGTCGGAGACGAGATCGTCATCCGGCCGGGGGAGAAGATCCCCGTCGACGCCGAGGTTCTCTCCGGCTCCTCCGCGGTCGACGAATCGATGGTCACCGGCGAGCCGATACCGGTGACGAAGCGCGGCGGAGACATCGTCATCGGCGCGACCGTCAACGGCACCGGCTCCCTACGCGTGCGGGCGGCCAAGGTCGGCGCGGACACCATGCTGGCCCAGATCATCCGCCTGGTGCAGCAGGCCCAGGCGTCCAAGGCACCCATCCAGCGGCTCGCCGACGCCGTGTCGGCGTACTTCGTGCCTGCGGTCATCGCGATCGCGATCGTCACCTTCGCCGTCTGGTTCACCCTGGGACCGTCGCCCGCGCTGACCCTGGCGCTGGTCTCCGCGGTCGCGGTGCTGATCATCGCCTGCCCGTGCGCGCTCGGACTGGCCACTCCGCTGTCGGTAATGGTCGGCACAGGCAAGGGGGCCCAGGCCGGCATCCTCATCCGCTCGGCCGAAGCCCTGGAGACCGCGCACAAGCTGGACACGGTGGTCCTGGACAAGACCGGCACCGTCACCGAGGGCAAGCCGATCCTGACCGACGTCCACGCTGCCGACGGATTCGACGAGACGCTGCTGCTGCGGCTGGTCGCGGGGGCCGAGGCCGACAGCGAGCACCCGCTCGCGCAAGCCGTCATCACCGGCGTCCGCGACCGCGGTATTCGCCCGCCCGCAGCGACCGGGTTCGACTCGGTCACCGGCAAGGGCGTCCAGGCCACCGTCGACGGACGCGCCGTCCTGGTGGGCACCGCCCGGCTGCTGGGCGACGTCGGCATCGACACCACCACGCTGGCCCCCGTCGCCGCCCGCCTGTCGGCCGAGGGCAAGACCCCCGTGCTCGCGGCGGTCGACGGACGTCCCGCCGGTGTGCTGGCCGTCGCTTACACCGTCAAGGACGACTCCGTCTCCGCCATCGCCGCTCTCCAGCGCCTCGGCATCGAGGTCGTCATCATCACCGGCGACGGCGCCCGCACGGCCGGGGCGATCGCCGCCCAGGTGGGCGTGGATCGGGTGCTGGCCGAGGTGCTGCCCGAGCACAAGGCCGACGAGATCCGCCGTCTGCAGGGCGAGGGCCGCACCGTGGGCATGGTCGGCGACGGCATCAACGACGCCCCCGCCCTGGCTGCCGCCGACGTCGGCCTGGCCATCGGCACCGGCACCGACGTGGCCATCGAGGCCGCCGACATCACCTTGATCTCCGGCTGGCTGAGCGGCGTTGTCACCGCAATCCGGCTGTCGCGGGCGAGCATGCGCAACATCCGGCAGAACCTGTTCTTCGCCCTGGTCTACAACGCCGTCGGGGTCCCGCTCGCCGCAGGCGCCCTGTACCCGCTGTGGGGCTTGCGCCTGAGCCCGGTCATCGCCGCCGTGGCCATGGCGCTCAGCTCCCTGTCGGTGGTCACCAACGCCTCCCGGCTACGCCGCTGGCGCACCCAGCCGCTGCTGGAGACCCGGCCCGCGAGCATCCAGCCCCGGGTCGAGTCCGCCGCCGACCGCGCGCCGACCGAGAGCACGGCCGCCATGGCGGACTGCGGGCACCAACACCCCGCCTCCAGTGGCGACGGCAACGGCATGGTCACGGACCCCGTGTGCGGCATGCGGGTGGACAAGGCGACCGCCGCCGAACAGCGGCAGAGCAAGTCCGGCACCTACTACTTCTGCTCCGCCCACTGCGCCGCCACGTTCGACGGCGACCCGGACCGCTACACGGCCCCCACGCCCGGCGGAACGCACGAGGGAGGTGAACCCCGATGACCACCGCTCCGGCCACCCCCCGCCACGCGCACGAACAGCACACCGAGGCACCCGGTTACACGAGCCGCAAGGCCGACCACCTGGCCCGCTTGAACAAGATCGAAGGCCAGATACGCGGCATCTCCCGCATGGTCACCGACGACCGCTACTGCATCGACGTGCTCACCCAGATCAGCGCCGCCACCCACGCCCTGCAGGAAGTCGCCCTCGGACTCCTCGACGACCACATACGCGGCTGCGTCACCGACGCCGCCCGCACCGATCCCGCCGACGCCGAGGAGAAGTTCGAGGAACTCACCGGGGCCCTGCGACGCACACTGCGCCTGTGAGCAACACCCGCCGCCGCGCCTCTCCCAGGGTGACCGAGGCCCGCCGCCGTTGACCGCGGTCCTATGCGATTCGGACCGCTACGCCCTGAACCACAGCGAGCGAGGGCTACTACGGCGGCCCTCGACCGGTAAGGCGCAGATCTTGCGGGTGCTGTACGTGCGTGCAGAGCCGACCGCAGATCCTTGGTCACGTATCTCCCGAGCGTGCCGTCTGCGTGTCGTAGTCGCTGAGCAGTTGCCTCAGTTGTTCCAGCGCCTGCTCCGGGATGTCCGGTGGCGCGGACTCGATCACGAAGCGGGCGGCGGCTACGAGCGCCGCCAACTCGTAGGCGTGAGCGGTCACCCGCACAATCCACCGCTCGCATCCGGCCGGTCGTTCAAACCTCTCACGGTCTCGAACCGCAAGTTCGACAACAGCATGCCCGAGTGCTATCGGAACGCAATACCGCTGTGCTGCGGCACCGGAATCGCGTGGCACGTGGAATCATGCCGCCACGCTGACGCGCGTGCGCAGGTTGTGGAACTGGCGGGTCTGCATGATCAGGTGGGCGGGTTCCCAGAACAGCACGTCCATGGGCCGGGTGAGGGACCGCGGGCGGCTGTGACCCCGCGCGCGGACGACCAGCCGGGTCCCGCCGCCGGGCTCCGGCCGGAGATGGAAGCCCCAGATCGAGTCGGTGTACGCCCGCGGCGGCGCGTCCAGACTATCGAAGGGGCGTCCCGACGGGAGCGTCGTCAGCGAGCGCAGCACCAGTGTCCTCTCCGGTTCCAGGACGGCGACGATGAACCAGGCGTCGCCGCTCGGCAGGGAGTCCAGGTGCTGCCCCGTCTCCAGGCGCTGCCATTCCGAGACGATGCGTTCCGCGCTTGGACGTCCGCCGTTGTCCAGGCGGTCCCAGCTGTACCAGCCACCGCGGTTGCAGCCCATCTGCACAAGCCAGGGCCAGACCTCTTCGGGCGGCGCCGGCAGGGTCGTGGCCATGGTCGAAGATCCATCGGCATCGGGGATGAGGTCATCACCGGGGTAGCTACGGTCGACTTCCTCGTCCGTCGCGCCCCAGGTCAGCACCCGCGGCCTCAGGAAGACCCTGTACAGGGCCAGCGTGGCCGCCGCCACGCCGAGGGAACGTCGCCCAACCCGGGGCCGGTGCTCGCTCATGTTCTCAGCGTCTCAGCTGCGTCCCGGTCGCACCACAGAACGCGGGAGCGTCACCGAGCAGGCTTGGAGACGGCCCTGACACCTGTCAGGCACCGTTCGCCACGGTGCCGGGCGCACCGGTCGCGGACCTGGCCTCTTCTTCCGCCGTTGTCCTGATCGCGTGCAGCGCCGCGCGCATGACGATGCCGACATCGGGCGACACGACGGTCCAGTATCGGGCGAAGCGCCGGGTGGCGACCGGGTCCGTGCAGGCCGTGCGCGCCTCGTAGGTCAGCAGGGAGCGCCGGGTGCCGTAGGGGTGGACCACCAGGGCGGCGGCGATTTTCGCCCAGCCGGGCTCCGCGAACTCCGGGAACTCGCCGGGCTCGATCCGCCGCCATTGGATGGACGGCTGCCACGCCTTGCCGACGGCACCGAAGACCAGCTCTCGCCCAGGATCCTCGCCCAGCCCGACCCACGGTTGCTCCTGCTCGTACTCCCGCTGCTCCTGGTCGTGCCGGCCCTCCGTGACCGTGTCGAAGAGATCGGCCAACCGCATCGAGGCAGGCGGTGAGGCGGGGTTGCCTCGCAGCCGGTCGGGCAGGCCGCGTGCCCGGGCGACCAGGTCGAACAGCGGAGAGTGGATCGACAGGAGATCGAGATCGCGTGCTGTCCGATACGTTTGCGGCGGCCCGGCGGCGACAGTCGCGCACTCCAGGCGCGTGAACCGGAAGTCCGGCAGAGCGCGGTCGAGCAACAGGGGGCGGGCACCGGTGTCCGTGTCCATCGCAACCTCCTCCGGCCGACTTCTCCAGTGTCGTCGGTGAGCGTCTTCCCGGCGCGGTAGGGAGGCGAATGCGTGCGGGGCTGGCGCGCATACAGGCTGCGTTGGTTCTGTACGACTCGTACGCATGGTCTCGCACAATGGACGAGAGCCGCGAACCGCTCGCCTCGCCGGGATCGTCGTTCAGGGACCGGCGCGGCTCCGAGTGCCCCGGTCGCACGGACCGGCAGCCGCATCGCGCCCTCCTGCGATCTGGCTTCTACGCGCCGATGCCCAACCACTGCGTCTGGCGGGCCTGTTGGGCCGGCCCGCCGGCACCCAAACGCGGCGGCCCGATGCTCGGCATCCGAAGGGCTCAATTGCCGGAACGACGCGGTGCAGGTCCGCCGCCTCGGCAATCTCCTGCTGGCAGGTGTCCGTCACCGGCTGCGGGGATGTGACGGCGGGCTGGGGCGCAGCTGTGGTTCAGGTCTGCTGGGGCACGTTCACTCCTTGCCGCGCACGACGGCGACGGGGCAGTGGGCGTGGTGCAGGAGCGCCTGACTGACCGAACCCAGCAACAGGCCGGTGAAGCCGCCACGGCCTCTCGCGCCGGCCACCACCAGCTGAGCCTCGCGGCTGGCGTCGATCAGGGCCGGGCGGATCCTGGAGCGCACCAGGCGCCGCTCCACCTCGACCTGCGGGTAAGACCCCTGGTAGGAGGCCACCGTCTCATCCAGCAGGCTCTTTCGGCCTGGCGGAGGTGGTCGATGTCGGCCACGACAGCGGTCAGCGGGTCGCCGGGACCTTCGTAGGCCCGTTCGCTCCAGGTGCTCCATACGTGCAGCGCCACCAGCGGCGCCTTGCGCAGCGCGGCCTCGGCGAACGCGAACTCCACCGCTGCCTGGCCGGCTTCGGAGCCGTCCACCGCCAGCAACACCGCACCGGCCGGGTCGGGACGGCCGCGCACCACCATCAGGGGGCAGTGGCCGTGAGCGGCCAGATGTACTGCTGTCGAGCCCAGCAGCAGTCCGGCGAAGCCGGACAGGCCCCGGGACCCGACCACTGCCAGCGCAGCCGAGCGCGACTCGACCTCCAGCACCTCAAGAGCCTCACCGGCTACTACGGAGCGGTCGATGTCGATGCCCGGCGCAGCCGCGCGTGCTCGTTCCTCCGCGCGGGCCAGCGCACCCTCCACCATCGGCTCCAGACTGTGCCCTGCCGGGTTCCACGGTGAGGTACCGCCAGGCAGGTGTCCGGGACGGGCGGCCGAAAGCGTGCACGATCCGCAGTGACACTCCGGCACGTACGCCTCTTGAGCCGCGACGTCAACTGCTTCGAGGCTGGAGGCCGACCCATCCACCCCGACGATCACCGGATCACTCACTGCTCACTCTCCCATCCCTGACAACCAGCACGCGCCCCTCTGTCAGCTCCCAGCCTCGGCGCAGCCGCCCACCCAGGCCAGGGGCCATGAGGCTGATTGGGGAGCCGCTCGGCCCGCCCTGTATCCCTGACCCGGCAGGGCGGGGCGGCCGGGCTGCTGATCCCTCACCGGGCAGCAGCTCCGCCGCGGACGGCGTCAGTGACGCACGTCCAGCCTGCACCGGCAGGCAACGCCCCGCATGGGGGGAGGCGCGAGGAACAGTGGCCGGGGATGGGCGAAGCCGTGGCGTGGCGGCGTTCGACGGCTGGGGTCACGCTGGGAGGACAGAGAACGGACGGCGGCGTGGAGACCTCTTGGAGGTGCCATGACTGGTGCGGACGGGCGTCGGCCGATCGTGGTGGGCGTCGACCCCGATCCCTCGAGGCGGCTGGTGCTCGCCTGGGCCGCCGACGAAGCGGATCGGCGTGCCCTGCCGCTGCGGCTTGTCCATGCCCAGGGCGTGCCGACCCGCGGATACCGGTCGGGGGAGGTACGGCCGTCCTGGGAGGAGTGGAACCGGGCGCTGCACGGCCTGGGTGACCAGGTACTCAAGGAGGCGGTCGCCTTCGTCGAGTCCCGGCGGCCGGCGGTGGAGGTGTCGACACTGCTGGCGGAAGGAGAGCCGGCCTGGGTACTGCGTGAGGAGGCGCGGAGCGCCGCACTGGTCGTGGTGGGATCCTGGCACCTGAGCAGACGGCGCGAGATGTTCACCTCCGCCTCTGTGGCGCTCCCGCTCACCGCCCACGCTCCCTGCCCGGTGGTGGTCGTACCGGAGCCCGAGCACGTCACCCAGCAGCCGGCGTACGTCGTGGTCGGCGTCGACGGCAGTCCGCATTCGGCCGCGGCGGTGGATGTGGCGTTCGAGGAGGCTGCCCTGCGCGGAGCGCTCCTGCGGGCCCTGTACGTGTGGCACCCGCCGCTCCTCGGTGTCCTGGACGAGGACGCCGCTGTACGGGAGTGCCGCCGGGTGCTGTCCGAGACGGTCGCGGGCCGGACCGCGAGGTACCCGGGAGTGGAGCTGCACCACGAAGTCGTCCTCGGCCACCCGGTGCGGGTACTGACGGAAGCCTCGGAACACGCGCTGGGCCTGGTCGTGGGAACCCGCGGGCACGGAGGTTTCACGGGCATGCTGCTGGGCTCGGTGAGCCAGGGCGTGCTGCACCACGCCCACTGCCCCGTCATCACGGTCCCGGTGTGAGGCGCCGAACGGTGCCATCCCCTGCCCCGTACGGCCCTGGTGGCGCCGGGCGGCCCGTTCCACGATGAGAGGTCGCTGCCGTTGGGGAGCGGCACACCGGCCGGACGGCCGCCGAACTCACTGGAGTCCGTGATGGAAGCCTCACGCAAGGCCCTCCGTGCGATCCGACCGGTTTCGCCGGAACCGAGGACCTCGGCGCCATACGGGTTCGGATGATGCGCACCGGTATGGACCCGCTGGTACCAGGCGGAGGGACGGACGCGGCGGTCGACGCGATGGACGACGAGGCGCTGGACACGCTGCTCGCGGAGTCGTCCGAGCTGCTGCTGTGCCGGGTGAGCCCGGAGCACAAGATGCGGGTGGTCACCGCTTTCCAGCGGCGGGGCGAGGTGGTCGCGGTGACCGGGGACGGTGCGAACGACGCCCCGGCGCTCAAGCACGCGGACATCGGCGTGGCGATGGGGGCCTCGGGTACCGACGTTGCCCGGGAGGCGGCCTCGATGGTGCTGCTCGACGACTCGTTCGCGTCCATCGCGACGGCGGTACGGCTCGGCAGGTCCGTCTACCAGAACATCCGCAAGTTCCTGGTCTACGTCTTCAGCAGCAACATTGGCGAACTCGGCCCGATCCTGGCGGCGACGTTCGCCGGGTTCCCGCTGGTGCCCGTCAGCGCGGTGCAGATCCTGGTGATCGACCTGGGCTCGGACGTGATGCCCGCCCTGGCGCTGGGCGCGGAACGGCCAGAGCCGGACGTGATGGACCGCCCGCCGCGCTCCCGGCGCGAGCGGCTGTTCTCGGCCGCGGTGGTGGGACGGATCCTGTTCCTGGGCGGCATCCAGGCGCTGGGCGTGTGCGCGGTCTTCTTCTGGCACATCCACTCCTCCGGCATTCCGTTCGACGACTTCACCGAGGACAGTCCCGTCTACCGTGAGGCCGTGACGCTGGCGCAGGGCGCGATCGTGCTCAGCCAGTTCTTCGTCTCCCTCGCGGTCCGTACCGACCGCCAGAGCATCCTGAAAGTGGGACTGCGGTCCAACCCGGCCCTGCTGGCGGCGGGCGGCTTCGGCGTCGCCCTCATGGCCGCCATCAGCTATCTGCCCCCGCTGCAGGCCGTCTTCAACACCGCCCCGCTCGACGCCGCCGACTGGGCGGTCCTCGCCGGGCTCGGCACCCTCCCCCTGATCGCGGACGAGGCCCGCAAGGCATGGCTGCGCCGCCGCGCGGACCGTCGGAAAGGAGTCCCACGGTGAAGGTGATCGTCGTCGGCTGCGGACGAGTGGGGTCCATGCTCGCCGGTCTGCTCGCCACCGAAGGGCACGACGTGGCTGTCGTCGATCGCCGTCCCAAGGCGGCCCAGCGGCTGCCCGACAGCCCCCGCATCCGCTTCCACGAGGGCAACGGCTACAGCCGCGGCGTCCTCACGGCCGCCGGGGTCGAGCACGCGGACGCCTTCGTGGCCGTCACCTCCGGGGACAACAGCAACATCGTCAGCGCGCGTACGGCGAAGGAGGCGTACCGGGTGCCGATCCTCCTCGCCCGCATCTACGATCCCCGGCGCGCCGACATCTACCGCGAACTCGGCATCCCCACCATCGCCAGCGTCCGCTGGACCGTGCACCAGCTCCATCAGATGCTGCTGCACCGCCACCTGAGCCCCGAACTCAGCTTCGGCAACGGAGAGACCCTGCTCGTCCGTTCGGAACTGCCCGACTACCTCATCGGGCGGCGGCTGACCGAGTTCGGCATCGACGGTGAGATTCGCGTCGTCGAGGTCACCCGTGGGGGCCGCTCACTGATACCCGCGCACAGCACGCCCGCCCAGGCGGGCGACCTGGTCACCTTCGCCGTCGCCGCCACCGCGCTCGGCAGACTGCGCGGCTTTCTCGACAAGGAGCTGGGGACGTGAACGTGCTCATCGCCGGCGCGGGTCGGCTCGGCACCCAGATCGCTCAGGTGCTCTCCGCAGCGCGCAACGAGGTCACCCTGATCGACGTCGACGACGACCGTGTGGCCGAGTTGGAGAGCAGTATCCCAATGGTGCGGCTGGTCGTGGGAGACGCCTGCGAACCGGCCCTCCTGGAACACGCCGGTGCACTGACCACCGACCTCGTCGTCGCCACCACCGGGGACGACGAGGACAACCTCGTCATCAGTCTGCTCGCGAAACGGCAGTTCGCGGTGGACCGAGTGGCCGCCCGCGTGAACGACGCCGACAACGCCTGGCTGTTCGACGGGCGCTGGGGCGTCGACGCCGCCGTCCCCGCCGCCACCCCGCTGATCTCCCTCATCGAGGAGGCCACCGGGGCCACAGACACGGTCGCCCTGCTGCGGCTCAGCAAAGCAGGCGTCGACGTCATCGAAACGGTCATCACGCCACAGTCCAGGGCCGTGGGCCGGGCGCTGGGTGACGTCCGGCTGCCCGAAGGGACGGTTGTCGCCACGATCGTCCGCGACGGTCAGCCTACTGTGCCGGATCCGGCCATTCGGCTTCAGACCGGGGACGAACTCCTCCTCGTCTCGCACTCCGCGACCGAGCAGGAGATCCACGCGGCGTTCCAGTGAACCGCCCCGGATTCGGAGGTCCGAACGGCTACCGCCTGCTGTCCTGGCAACCCAGCGCCGCCAGCTGTCAGGTGTCCCGGCTGCCGACCACCGTTGGAGTGGCGGATTACGGCGACTCGATCTCCGTCGGTTCCGGACTGCGGATGCCGTTACCTCTCACTTCCAGGTTTCCCCTGGCCACGCTTCGCTGCCTCGGGGAGAGGCGGTCACCGCGAGGGCCGACGGCACAGCCGCCGCGCCTTGGTGTCATGGACGAGGGCGGAGCAGACGGATCACTCCGGTTCCCAGGGCGGGGCGGGGAAGGCTCGGGCGGCGCCGCGCACGCGTAGGCCGACTTCACTACCGAGGGCGTGGGGTGCCGAGGTCGGGTCGAAGATCCGGGCGAGCACCGGTGTTCCGTCCGTCAGCCGCAGGGCGAGCAGGGCATCGTGGCCCTGGAAGTCACGGCGTACAACAGTCGCCGTGATCACTGCGGCAGTGGTGGGCGGGACGACCTCGATCTGCTCGGGGCGCAGCAGTACCCGCCCAGGGGCGGCCGGCGGACAGCCGTCCGTGGCGACGACCGGCACCAGCCCCAGCGGTGTACGGGCCCGGTCGCCGGTCATCTCGGCGGGCAGCCAGACGGCTTCGCCGATGAAGTCGGCCACCCAGGGGGTGGCGGGGGAACTGTAGACGCGGTCCGGCGGTCCGCTCTGCACGATCAGGCCGTCGTGCATGACGGCGACCTCGTCCGCGATCGACAGGGCCTCGGCCTGGTCGTGGGTGACGAGGACGGCTGTGGCGCCGTCGGCGCGCAGTGCCCCGCGTACGTCTCGGCGCACCTCGGCGCGCAGAGCCGCGTCCAGGGCACTGAAGGGCTCGTCGAGCAGGACGACCGGTGGGCGAGACGCGAGTGCCCGGGCCACGGCGACGCGTTGCTGCTGGCCGCCGGAGAGCTGGTGCGGCATCCGGTTCTCGAACCCGTCGAGGCCCACGAGCGCCAGTACGGCCTCGGTCCGTCCGGTCCGTCGGCTGTGGCGGTCGAGCCCGTAGGCGACGTTGCCGCGCACTGGGAGGTGTGGGAAGAGTGCGCCTTCCTGCGGGACCACCGCGATCCGCCGCCGCTCGGGCGGCACAGTGCGGCCGGGCGCGGCGATCCGCTGGCCGTTGAGCCGGATCTCCCCGGCGTCCACGGCCTCGAATCCGGCGATGCAGCGCAGCAGCGTGGTCTTGCCGCTGCCGGAGGGTCCGAGTACCGCGGTCAGCGTCCCGGAGTGGACCGTGAGGTCCGCCCCGCGCAGCGCCCGCACCGGGCCGAAGGACTTGTGCACCGCGGTGACGCGCAGCTCCGCCATGTCAGCTTCCTCCGCCCGGGGCGAGGACGCCGGTGCGGGCCGACAGCCACCAGGTCGGGACTGCGGCGAGCAGCACCAGCAGGGCGGCGTAGGGTGCGGCGGCCGCGTAGGCGGAGACCGATGTCTGGGTCCACAACTCGGTGGCGAGTGTGTCCATTCCGGTCGGGCGCAGCAGCAGGGTGGCGGGCAGCTCTTTCATGCAGGTGAGGAAGACCAGGACCGCCCCGGCGCCGATGCCGGGCACGGCAAGCGGCAAGGTGACCGTGCACAGTACGTGGGATCTGCGGCGGCCGAGCGAGCGGGCCACCTCCTCCAGCGCCGGCGGAGCCTGCTGCGCGGCGGTGCCGACCGCTGCTACGGCCAGTGGGAGGAACAGGGCCGCGTACGCGAGGGCGAGCAGCCAGACGCTCTGGTAGAGCGGGTAGGCCACGTTGATCCCGAAGAACACC
>NZ_AEJC01000079.1 GCF_000317595.1 Streptomyces ipomoeae 91-03
CCCTCGCCCCCGCACCGGCGAACCCCGACCGTCCGCCGCCGCCCCGCGCCGCGGGTCCCGGGCTGCCGCCCGTCGTCGATCGCGTCCCGACCCGGGACAAGGTGGTGTTCCTGACGTACGACGACGGCGCCGAGAAGGACCCGCGGTTTGTGGACATGGTCCGTGACCTGCGGCTTCCGGTGAGCATGTTCCTCACGGACAGCGTCGTGGGACCGGGGTACGGCCACTTCGCCCGGCTCCGCGCGGTCGGCGCGACCGTCCAGAACCACACCCTCGACCACACCGCCCTGCGCGGTCTGCCGTACGCGGGGCAGCGGGCCGAGATCTGCGGCCAGCAGAACAAACTCAGGCAGCGCTTCGGCATCCGCCCGACCCTCTTCCGCCCGCCGTACGGCGCCTACGACACCACCACGCTCCGCGCCGCCGCCGACTGCGGTATCTCCGCGGTCGTCCTGTGGCGCGCGTCCATGCGGATCACAGACCACCGCCCCACCGCCGAAAACCGCCTCCGCCCCGGCGACATCGTCCTGGCCCTCCCCCACTCCCGGCTTCACTCGAGCGGGGGAACTCCCATCCGGGGCCCGGACCAGCCGAAGGGCGCCACGCTGACCCGGACGACGGCCGGGCTGCTGCGCCGCATCCAGGAGCAGGGCCTGACGGTGGGGAGGTTGGAGGACTACCTCTGAGGCCGGGCGACTGCCTGTGAACCACACGAATGTCCGGCGCCGCGCCCCGCGTGATTAGCAGTCCGCTTGACCGAGTGCTAATCGCGGTCATAGTCTCAGGGCTGGCACTCCCCCCTGGAGAGTGCCAACAACGCGACGGGCAGGTCCGGCACCCGCGACGACGGATCGACCTGGTCGCCACCTCAGACAGTTAACCCCGTGAGATCTCCGAAGGGGGAGGTCGGATCGTGACGACCGCCAGCTCCAAGGTTGCCATCAAGCCGCTCGAGGACCGCATCGTGGTCCAGCCGCTGGACGCCGAGCAGACCACGGCCTCTGGCCTGGTCATCCCGGACACCGCCAAGGAGAAGCCCCAGGAGGGCGTCGTCCTGGCCGTGGGCCCGGGCCGCTTCGAGAACGGCGAGCGCCTGCCGCTCGACGTCAAGACCGGCGACATCGTGCTGTACAGCAAGTACGGCGGCACCGAGGTGAAGTACAACGGCGACGAGTACCTCGTCCTCTCGGCTCGCGACGTGCTCGCGATCATCGAGAAGTAACCCACCTCAGAGTATTTCGAGCTGCGCCCCTGGCCCCCCGCGACCATTGATCGGCCGGGCGCCCGGGGCGCAGCGTCGTTCACCCACAGATTTCCGAGAGGGCTCCCGCTGTCATGGCGAAGATCCTGAAGTTCGACGAGGACGCCCGTCGCGCCCTCGAGCGCGGCGTCAACAAGCTGGCCGACACGGTCAAGGTGACGATCGGTCCCAAGGGCCGCAACGTCGTCATCGACAAGAAGTTCGGCGCCCCCACCATCACCAACGACGGTGTCACGATCGCCCGTGAGGTCGAGATCGATGACCCGTACGAGAACCTCGGCGCGCAGCTGGTGAAGGAGGTGGCGACCAAGACCAACGACATCGCGGGTGACGGCACCACCACCGCCACCGTGCTCGCCCAGGCGCTCGTCCGCGAGGGCCTGAAGAACGTCGCCGCCGGCGCCTCCCCGGCCGCCCTGAAGAAGGGCATCGACGCCGCCGTCAAGGCCGTCTCCGACGATCTGCTCGCCTCGGCCCGTCCGATCGACGAGAAGTCCGACATCGCCGCCGTCGCCGCGCTGTCCGCCCAGGACCAGCAGGTCGGCGAGCTCATCGCCGAGGCGATGGACAAGGTCGGCAAGGACGGTGTCATCACCGTCGAGGAGTCCAACACCTTCGGTCTGGAGCTGGACTTCACCGAGGGCATGGCCTTCGACAAGGGCTACCTGTCGCCGTACTTCGTGACGGACCAGGAGCGCATGGAGGCCGTCCTGGAGGACCCCTACATCCTCATCAACCAGGGCAAGATCTCCTCCATCCAGGACCTGCTGCCGCTGCTGGAGAAGGTCATCCAGGCGGGTGCCTCCAAGCCGCTGCTGATCATCGCCGAGGACGTCGAGGGCGAGGCCCTGTCGACCCTGGTCGTCAACAAGATCCGCGGCACGTTCAACGCCGTCGCGGTCAAGGCCCCCGGCTTCGGCGACCGCCGCAAGGCGATGCTGCAGGACATGGCGGTCCTCACCGGCGCCACGGTCATCTCCGAGGAGGTCGGCCTCAAGCTCGACCAGGTCGGCATCGACGTGCTCGGCTCCGCCCGCCGCGTCACCGTCACCAAGGACGACACCACGATCGTCGACGGCGCCGGCAGCTCCGAGGACGTCCAGGGCCGCGTCGCCCAGATCAAGTCCGAGATCGAGAACACCGACTCCGACTGGGACCGCGAGAAGCTCCAGGAGCGCCTCGCGAAGCTGGCCGGCGGCGTGTGCGTGATCAAGGTCGGCGCCGCCACCGAGGTGGAGCTGAAGGAGAAGAAGCACCGTCTGGAGGACGCCATCTCCGCGACCCGCGCCGCGGTCGAGGAAGGCATCGTCTCCGGTGGTGGCTCCGCGCTGGTCCACGCCGTCAAGGTCCTCGAGGGCAACCTCGGCAAGGAGGGCGACGAGGCCACCGGTGTCTCCGTCGTCCGCAAGGCCGCCGTCGAGCCGCTGCGCTGGATCGCCGAGAACGCCGGCCTTGAGGGCTACGTCATCGTCTCCAAGGTCGCCGAGCTCGAGAAGGGCAGCGGCTACAACGCCGCCACCGGCGAGTACGGCGACCTGGTCAAGGCCGGCGTCATCGACCCGGTCAAGGTCACCCGCTCCGCCCTGGAGAACGCCGCCTCCATCGCCTCCCTCCTCCTCACGACCGAGACCCTGGTCGTCGAGAAGAAGGAAGAGGAGGAGCCGGCCGCCGCGGGCCACGGCCACGGCCACGCCCACTGAGGCAGCACCGCCTGAGGGAA
>NZ_AEJC01000080.1 GCF_000317595.1 Streptomyces ipomoeae 91-03
CCACACCGATGTGAAGCTGCGTCAACCCTTGTTGGAAGGCTGCGTCAGCCCTTGTTGGCGCCGAGGGTGAGGCCGCCGACGAACTGCCGTTGGAGCAGGAAGTACACGGCCAGGACGGGTACGGCGGTGATCAGGGCGCCGGCGGCGATGAGGTTGGGGTCGGTGAAGTACTGCCCGGAGAGGTTGTTCAGTGCCGAGGTGATCGGCATGTTCTCGCCGGTGGAGATCAGTACGAGGGCCCAGAAGAAGTCGTTGTAGATCCAGATCGACAGCAGTGTCGCCAGGGCCGCCATCGCCGGCTTGCACAGCGGCAGGGTGATCTGCCAGTACAGCCGCCACACCGACGCGCCGTCGACCAGGGCCGCCTCGGTCAGCTCGTGGGGGAGCATCTTCATGTAGTTGCTCAGCACGAAGGCGCAGAACCCGGACTGGAACGCCACGTGGATGAGGACCAGGCCGAGGGCGGAGTCGTACAGCTTGCCGCTCATGGTGATGCCGGGCAGGTCGACGAGCAGGTACAGCCGGTACAGCGGGGTGATGATGACCTGCTGGGGGAGCAGGTTGCCGGCGGTGAAGACCAGCAGCAGGAACAGGTTGACGCGGAAGTCGAAGCGGCTGACGTAGAAGGCGACCATCGACGACAGGAACAGGGTCAGCAGTACCGCGGGCACGGCGATGACGAGCGTGTTGCCGAAGTAGTGCGTCATGTCCGACTGGGTGAAGGCGTTCGTGAAGTTCTCGAACGTCAGCGTGTCGGGCCAGGAGACGTAGCCCTTCTCGGAGGTCTCCGCGTAGGGGCGCAGGGCCGCGTACATCGCCCACAGCAGGGGGGCGAGCCAGGCCAGTGCCGCTCCGGCGAGGAAGAGGTGCAGCAGGATCCGGGCCGGGCGCACGGGGGTGCGTTTGGCCGTGAGGGCCGTGCTCATGCGCGCCGCTCCTTCCGGAAGGTGGCGATCAGGTACGGGATGATCACGGCGAGGGAGATCACCAGCAGGACCACGGCGATGGCGGAGCCGTATCCGATGCGGCTGGACTCGCCGATGATGTTGTTGGTGACCAGGATCGACAGCAGCTCGGTGCCTTCGGCGCCCTTGTTGAAGACGAAGACGAGGTCGAAGGCGCGCAGGGACTCGATGATGGTGACGACCAGGACGATGGTGTTGGTCGGGCGCAGGGTGGGGAAGACGACGTTCTTGAAGGTCTGCCACTCGTTGGCGCCGTCCAGGGCGGAGGCCTCGCGCAGTGCGGGGTCGACGCCCTTGAGGCCGGCGAGGTAGAGGATCATCATGTAGCCGGCGTGGCGCCAGGACGCGGCGATGAGGATGGCCCACAAATTGAGGTCCGGGTCGCCGATCCAGTCGATGTACTTGCCCGGTTCGTTGGCGCCGATCAGGCTGTTGATCAGGCCGGTGTCGGGGTTGTAGACGAGCTGCCACACGAAGCCGATGACGGCCATGGACAGCACCACGGGCAGGAAGAACGCCGTCTGGTAGACCCGGCTGAAACGGATCTTCTTGTCCAGCTGCACGGCCAGGAACAGGCCCAGCGGGGTCGGGATCAGGATCAGGACGACGAACCAGACGACGTTGTGCTCGACGGCCGGCCAGAACTGCGGGTTGTTGCTGAAGAGCTCCTTGAAGTTGTCCAGCCCGACCCACTTGATCGAGTCGAAGCCGATGCCGTCCCAGGTGGTGAAGGCCAGCGCGATGGAGGCGAGCGCCGTGACCCAGACAAGGGCCACATGCAGGATCGTCGGCAGCCCGGCCATCAGGCCGAGCGTGAGCCGGTCACGGCGGGTCAGCAGGCGCCTGTGGCCGGTCGCCACCCGCTTGTTGTCGGAGGTCGCGCCCGAAGGCGGCACGTCGGCCGCCTTCGAGGTCTGCGTGGGGGTATCTGTAGTCATGTGATCAGTTGGACGCGAAGATCGTCTTCTTCTGGCGCTCGATCGACGAGAGAATACTGTCGACCTGCTTGGGGTCACGGATGAACTTCTGCAGCGCGGGCTGCATCACCGTGGAGGTGAAGTCCGGACGGCTGTCGCGGTCCATGAACTGCGTCAGGCTCTTGGCACCCGAGATCATCTCGAACGCCTTCTTCTGCAGGGCGCTGTACGACGAGGTGTCGGCCTTGGTGGAGGCGGCGACGACGTTCGGGTCGGACTTGAGGTAGATCTCCTCGGCGGCCGGGGTGCCCAGGTACTCCAGCAGCTTCACCGCACCCTCGTGGTTCTTCTTCGCCTTGGAGAGCATGAAGCCATCGGTGGGCGCCTCGACCGTGTCCTGGCCGTACGCCGGGTCGATCTCCGGGAAGGCGAAGAAGTCGAGGTCCTCGCGGTCGGCGTCGTTGGTGAACTGCTGACCCACGAAGGTGCCCAGCAGGTACATACCGGCCTTCTTCGACGCCAGCGTCTGGGCGGCGTCCTGCCAGGTGCGGCCGACGGCGCCGTCCTGGTGGTAGGGCAGGATCTCGGTCCACAGGTCGAAGACCTTGCGCACCTTGGCGTCGGTCCAGGACGCCTTGCCGGCCATCAGCTCGACGTGGAAGTCGTAGCCGTTGGCGCGGAAGTTGATCTGGTCGAAGGTGCCCATCGCCGGCCAGGCGTCCTTGTCACCGAAGGCGATCGGGACGAGGTTGTCCTTCTTCATCTGCTTGCACAGAGCGACCAGCTGGTCCCAGGTGGTGGGGACTTCGTAGCCCTTCTCCTGGAAGACGCTCTTCCGGTAGAAGAGCGCCCAGGGGTACGTGTACAGCGGCACGAAGTAGTACTTGCCGTCCTCGCCCTTGCTGAGCTTCTTCATCGCGTCGGGGAAGTTGCCCTCGATGGTCTTCCACACGTCGTCGATCGGCGTGGCCAGGCCCTTCGCCGCGAAGAACTGCATGCGGTAACCGGCGAACCAGTGGAACACGTCGTCCGGCGTGCCCTGGAGGTAGGAGTTGATCTGCTCCTGGAAGGTGTTGTGGTCCTTGGTGTTGACGTCGACCTTGAGCCCGGACTCCTTGGCGAAGGCCGCGTAGATGTCGGCGAACGCCTTCTTCGGCACGGCGTCCGACGCGTTGGAGCCGACCGTGACGGTCTTCGGGTCGCTCCCCGTGCCACTGCCGCCGCAGGCGCTCAGCAGGGGGATCCCCGCGCCGAGTGCGGCGGCCCCGCCTATGCCGCGCAGCAGGGTGCGGCGGCTCGTTCCGGGCACGGCGAGACCAGAAGGTGTGAGATGCATGTACGGCTCCCTGGGGCAGGTCGTTCGGTCGTCAATGGCCCTCGTCGGTTACTGATCGAAAACGACCAGAAACCAACTCGACCGAACACGTTGGCCGCAATAACAGCTCTATGTCCTGTCATGAGTCAAGGGTTCATGTCCGCCTTTGTTGAAATGTAACCAGGGTGTGTCGAAAGAGGGCGCTCCGCTTGGGGGCCGTCACGAGTGGGCCGGGGTGGTCGAGGCTACCGGGCGGTCGGGGGTGGGTGAGGGCACGAGCGCGGGAGAGCTCGGGGGTTGGGTTGTCTGGCGGCTGCGGGTGAGTGGGGGCTGGTCTCGCCTCCGCGGCGGAGCCGCATATCGATAGAGCCCCGCGCCCCTTCATGGCGCGCTAAGGTGCGCCTCTCTCTGAGAGCGATCGTATGTGTGTGCGACAGCGAAGCGGTCCTCCGCGGGCCCTTCGCGGCGATGTGCGGTCGGTCCTCCTGGACCTTCGCTCCCCTTCTCTCACCTGGATCCATACGCGGACCTCCGTGCCACCCAGGACCGAGGAGCCTATGCGGACGTCGCCGCCCGTCGACTCGGCCAGGCGGCGGACTATGTCCAGGCCCAGGCCCGTCGAGCCGGGGGTGCCGGAGCCTCGGCCTCGGGCCATGGCGGTCTCGGGATCGGGGATGCCGGGGCCGGCGTCGGAGACGAGGACGATCACCGCGTCATCGGTGTCGTGGACGTCGACGGCGAAGGCGGTGCCCTCCGACGTGTGCCGGAAGACGTTGCCCAGGAGTGCGTCGAGCGCTGCGGCGAGGTCGGCCCGGGCGACCGGTATGCGAACCGGTCGCTCCACCCCGGCCACCCGCCACGTGCGGCCCTCGTCCTCCGCGAGCGCCGACCAGAACGCCATCCGCTCCCGGACCACCTCCGCCACGTCGCACCCCGTGCCCGGTCCCGCCGCAGCGGTCTGCGGCCTGGCCTCCCGCGCCGTACGGATGATCGTGTCCACCTCCCGCTCCAGTTGCTCCACCGCGGCCCGCGTCTGCTCGGCGGTCGGCCCGTCGCCGAGCGAGGCCGCGTTGAGCCGCAACACGGTCAGCGGGGTCCGCAGACGGTGCGACAGATCGGCCGCCAACTCCCGTTCGTTCGCCAGCAGCTGCACCACCTGGTCGGCCATCGCGTTGAACGCCACCGCCGCCAGCCGCAGTTCCTTCGGCCCCTCCTCCGGTACGCGTGCGCCCAGCTGTCCCTCCCCCAGTTCATGTGCGCTCTCGACCAGCCGCTGGACGGGCCGCACCATCCGCGCCCCCAGCCGGTCGGCCACCGCGACCGAGCCGACGATCAGCGCGACGCCCACCCCTGCGAGCACCGCCCACGCCGTGGTCACGCCATTGCTGACCTCGGCCTCCGGCACATACACCTCGACGACCGCTATCGCCCCGGAGCTGAGCGCGGTGGGCTGGAGCAGCGTGGACCCACCCGGCACCTCCGTGGTGGACGCCCGCCCGAGCCTGCGCACGGTGGCGATGTCCTCGTCGGTGGCCCGCTGTCGGCCGAGGTCGATCGCGGCGACCCCGGCACCCTCGGCCGGTACGTGCACCGCGATGCCCTCGTCCGAGCCCGCGGAGGCGACGACCCGCTCCAACTGTTCCCGGTCGGTGGTGATCGACAGCGCCGGAGCGATCGCCGCCGCCTCCCGCTCGGCGTTGGAGAAGGCACGGTCACGAGCCATCTCCTTGACGACCAGGCCCAGCGGAACGGCGAAGGCGACCACGACCATCGTCGTCACCGCCACACACACCTTGACCAGCGCCCACCTCATGGCCCCGCCCCCGGTGGCTCCAGCTTCACGCCGACTCCCCGCAGCGTGTGCAGATAGCGGGGCTTCGCCGCCGTCTCCCCCAACTTCCGCCGCAGCCAGGACAGATGGACGTCTATGGTCTGGTCGTCCCCGTACGACTGGTGCCAGACCTCGGCGAGCAGTTCCCTGCGCGGGACGACGACACCGGGCCGCCCGGCGAGGAACGCGAGCAGGTCGAACTCGCGCCGGGTGAGGTCGAGTCGTACACCGTCCAGGTCGGCCCGGCGGCGCAGTGGGTCTATGGACAGACCGCCGACCCGGATGACCGTGGACGGGGGTGCCTGCCCGGCGAAGCTCCTGGAGCGGCGCAGTACGGCGGCCATCCGCGCGGACAGGTGCTCGACCGAGAACGGCTTGGTCAAGTAGTCGTCCGCGCCCGCGTTCAGCAGCCGTACGATCTCCGACTCGTCGTCCCGCGCGGTCGCCACTATCACCGGCACCTCGGTGATACCGCGCAGCATCTTCAACGCCTCCGAGCCGTCCAGATCGGGCAGCCCGAGGTCGAGGATCACCACGTCGAAGCGGTGATGCGCGACCTCGCGCAGCGCCTCCAGGGCCGTACCGACGCTGCGCACGGTGTGTGCGGCGTCCGTCAGATGCCTGATCAGCGCCGAGCGTACGAACTGGTCGTCCTCGACCACGAGCACACTTGCCATGCGTCGCACCGTACGCGATGTCGAGCAGGCCGGTCGGGGCCTGTGGACAACTCGCGGACAGGCCCTGTGGACAAGTCCGTGCACGGGACTTCCCACCACACTCGTGGGGCTCGTGGGGCAGTATGGCCGCGATGCGCAGGGGACTCCTTCACGTACTGGCCTGGCTGCTCGCCACGGGCGCGGCGGTCACGTTGTCGTGGTGGGGCGTCCACACGGTGCTGGCCGGCACCGCCTACGACCCGCCCCGTGCCCTGCCCATCACGGCCTCTCCGACCCCCTCGGCTCCCTCCAAGTCGGCGAAGCCGAGCCCCGGTCCCACCCCCGGCGCCCCTGTCGACTCCGACGCCCCCGGCGACTCCGCCGACTCCGGCGACTCCGCCGACTCCGGCGAGGTCAAGAGTTACGACACCGAGGGCGGCCGGGTCGTCTTCTCGCTCAGCGACACCTACGCGACCCTCGTCTCGGCCACGCCCGGCTCGGGTTGGTCGATGCGGGTGTGGAAGACGGAGACATGGATCCGCGTCGAGTTCGCCGTCGGCGCGGACCGTGTGACGGTGTTCTGCACCTGGCACGACAGCGCGCCGAGGGTGGACGTGCAGAACTACTGAGCCGGGCCGGCTTCAGCGGAACGCCGACGGTGGTGGTGCCGGTGAGGCGACGGCCGCCGCGTCCGTCACCGGTACCGCGCCGCCCGTGAAGTCGGTCAGGGCCCTGCCGTGTTCGACCCGGCCGGGATGCGGGTCGGAGGCGGCGCGGCGGGTCAGTTCGGCGACGGGCAGTGGCTGGTCGGAGGCGACGAGGACGGCGTTGCCGAAGCGTTTGCCCCGCAGCACGGTCGGATCGGCGACCAGCGCCAACTCCGGGAAGACGACGGCCGCGGTGGCGATCTGGCCGCGCAGATGGGCGAGCGGGGGGCCGTCGGCGAGGTTGGCGGTGTAGAAACCGCCGGGCTTCACCACCCGTCGTACGTCGGTGAGGAATTCGGTCGACGTCAGATGCGCCGGGGTGCGCGCCGCGCTGAACACATCCGCGATCACCAGATCCGCCCATCCGTCCGGCACCTTGGCGAGCCCGTCCCGCGCGTCCGCCGACCGCACCCGTATCCGCGCGTTCGGATCCAACGGCAGCTCACGGCGGACCAGTTGGACGAGCGCCGCGTCGCGTTCGACGACCTGCTGAGTGGACCGGGGGCGGGTGGCGGCGACGTACCGGGCGAGGGTGAGGGCACCGCCGCCGAGGTGGACGGCGTGCACGGGGCGGCCGGGTGGGGCGACGAGGTCGATGACATGGCCGAGGCGTCGTTGGTACTCGAAGGAGAGGTACGACGGGTCGTCGAGGTCGACGTGGGACTGGGGGGCGCCGTCGATGAGGAGGGTCCAGGCGCGGGGGCGGTCGCGGTCGGGGAGCAGTTCGGCGAGGCCTCCGTCGACCGGCTCGACGACGGACTCGGCCGCCGTGTCGCGCCGCGTCCGCCCCTTTTTCGACCTGCCCATTCAGCCATTATCGGAGGTGGGCGAGGGTGCCGCTTCAGGAGGGGCCCATCTCTGACGGGCACCCGGCGGCTGTGGCTGTGCGGCGTGGCTGCTCGTAGCCATGCCGCCGCGCTATGTGCAGTTGTCGGCCGCCTCGATCAGGCGTGCCGCCTCGTCCAGCGCTGCCCGAAGCGCCGCCGGGTCGGTGGCGAGGTCCGCCTCGCCCGGGGGCAGCAGCCAGTCCGCGCCGTCGGTCGGGGCCAGGACGGCGCCCCGGCCGTCGCTCTGCGTGCATGTGCTGCCCGGAACGTCCCAGGCGTCAGCCGTACCCGGGGGGACGAGGAAGCCGAGGGTGTCGCACGTGTCGTCATGCAGCACGGGCCCCACGGTCATGAGGGGCCCGACCGTCTCGACGGCACCACGACGGAGGATGTCGACGGCCTCCAGCCCCTGACGGGCGGGGACGGTCACGAGGTCACACTCTCGGGGTTCGACGTTCTTCATCCGGGCCTCCCACACGTACAAGCCCCTCCTCCGGCAAGCGGGTCGGGAGTTCGGGCGCTCCCGGTCCATGTTGCCCAACGCGTCAGCGCGTCAACGGCTACGGCGGAACTGCGCCGCAAAGGATGGCAGTTCATGGCAGATCAAGGATGAGATATCCGGTTTGTAGCCAAACCTCGCGTCGAGGCACCGATGGGGCCGGTACGTTCTTGCCCCGCCGGACACAGCGGAATCAACCATGCGTCACGCACTCAATTCCCACTGATCTCCATGGAATCCGGCACGGTTCGACGGTTCGCGAGAGAGGGCCCGGCCATGGCGTCGTCATCGGTGACCTCATTCCCGTCCCCCCGGCCGCAGCGGCCGAACCTCGTCTTCCGGCAGTTGCGCGGGCAACGTTCGCCGGGCGAGTTCGCCGCCGCGGTGCGGCGGGCCGCGCGTGAGATCGGCGAGCGGGTCAGCTGTGACGCTCGATACGTCGGGAGGGTCGAGGCGGGCGAGATCCGCTGTCCCAACTACGCGTACGAGCGGGTGTTCCTGCATATGTTCCCCGGCCGGACACTCACCGACCTGGGGTTTGCGCCCCGCGCAGAGGTACGCGGTCGGGGGGCGCGCCAAGCCGACGAGGCGCCCTCCCCTCGCACCGAGAGCCGCTCGCACTCCCCACACGGGGCGAAGGGTGAGACGGAAGGGGCGTACGAGCCGTATGACACCAAAGAGACGTACGACATGCAGGACCCGCAGGGCGACACGGGTTATGTGCGCGGTCGGCGGGACACGCACCACACGTACCAGAACCACGAGGAGAGCGACGTGCAGCGTCGCGCATTCATGACCGGGGGTACCGCCGCGGTGGCGGCGGCCTCCTTCGGCCCCTTCGCCCTCGGCGGGGTGGCCACGGCCGCCGGCCGTCCCGTCCACCGGGCGGGTACGGCGGAGGCGGGCGCCCTCGAAGCGGCCGTACGCAAGATCCGGCTGCTCGACGACCGGCACGGGGCGGACGGTCTATACCGCAGGGCCTCGGCACCGCTGCGGGCGGCGTACGCGCTGCTCGACGCGGGCACCACCCGGCAGTCCACCGCCGACCGGCTGTACGCGGGCGCGGGTGAACTGGCCATCTCCGTGGGCTGGTTGGCCCACGATTCGGGGCGTTTCGACGACGCCCGCTCGCACTACGCGGAGGCGCTGGCCACGGCCCGGATGTCGGGGGACCCGGGCCTGGAGGCGCACGCGTTCTGCAACACGGCGTTCCTGGCGCGGGACGCGGGGCGGCCACGGGAGGCCGTACGGGCGGCGCAGGCCGCGCAGCGGGTCGCCCGGCCGCTCGGTTCGGCACGTCTGATGTCGCTGCTGGCGCTGCGGGAGGCGGGCGGCTGGGCGGGGCTCGCCGATCGCACCGGGTGCGAGCAGGCGCTGGCCCGGGCGCAGGCGCTGTACGCGCGCGGGGCCTCTGACGCCGACCCCGAGTGGATGAGCTTCTACGGGGAGGCCGAGCTGGAGGGGCTTGAGGCGCAGTGCTGGTCCACGCTCGGGGACTGGCGCCGGGCCGCGCGGCATGCGCGGCAGGCCGCCGGGCTGCAGAATCCGCACTTCACTCGGAACATCGCGCTGTACACCGCCGAGCTTGCGGATGATCTGGCGCGCGGGGGGCGGCCGGACGAGGCCGCGGCGGCCGGCATGCGGGTGCTCGACCTTCTGGACGAGGTCCAGTCGTCCCGGGTTCAGCAGATGCTGGCGGGGACCGCGCGGGTGTTGCTGCCGCATCGCCGGGCTGCGGGCGTGTCGGCGTTTCTGGAACGGCACGCGGGGGTTGCGCGTACCGCGTAGATGCCCAGTTCGCCCCGGCCGTCCCAGCTGCGGGCAGTCGTGCCGCTGGGGCGATGGGGGAGGGTGGGCGCAGCGGCACCCTGTACGTGCCGGTAAGCGAAACCCACCCCCTGCCACAGCCGCCGGGCACCGATCGACGACAGCTAGCCGGGCAGGTGGCCCGTGTCGTTCCAGGACTCGACTGCCGGGGCTCCGTAGGCCCAGCCCAGTGTCGACAGGGACGTCGGGTTGAGGCGCACCTTCGCCGCGAAGGCGATGTCGAGGTCCAGCCAGCGCGCGGCTATGGCGCGCAGTATGTGGCCGTGGGCGAAGACGAGGACGTCGCGGTCGGTGGAGCGGGCCCAGGCGACGACCTCGTCCGCGCGGGCCGTCAGCTGTTGCAGGGTCTCCCCTTCGGGGACGCCGTCGCGCCACATGAGCCAGCCCGGGCGGATGGCGTGGATGTCGGCCGGGGTGAGGCCTTCGTACGCCCCGTAGTCGACCTCCATGAGCGTGTCCCAAGGGGTGGCGCGGTCGCCGAAGCCGGCCAGTTCGCATGTCTCACGCGCGCGTGAGAGGGGACTCGTACGGACCTCGACACCGGGAAGCCCGTCCAGGGGTGCCCGGTGAAGGCGCTCGCCGAGCAGCTTGGCGCCGCGTCGGCCCTCTTCGAGGAGAGGGATGTCCGTCCTGCCGGTGTGCTTCCCGAGCCGGGACCATTCCGTCTGTCCGTGTCGGGCCAGCAGGATGCGCGGTGCCATGGAGGACCTTTCCGGGAGCCTTCTGCGAGAAGGGAGAAAAACCGAGGCGGATGTGTCCATCATCGCTCACAGTGTCGTAGGGCAACCCGGGGGGCGATCTCTGCGTCTTGGACAGCGTCCTGCACAACCAACACACGATGAATGACGCGCAGACGGGGGAGGACGATCGGATGCCGCCGCAGACCGAGGCGACCGATGCACCGGTTACGACGACGACCGGCGCACCGGTTACCGAGGAGGCGGCGCCGAGCACGCGCCTCCGCTGGTGGACCGAGCTGCCGCTGATCCTGCTGGTGTACGGGGCGTACTCGGCCGGCCGGCTGCTCGCGCGGGGCGACACGGCGAGCGCCGTGGACCACGGTCTGGCGATCCTGCGTGTCGAGAAGGCCCTGTGGCTGAACGCCGAGCATCCGCTGAACCGGCTGTTCACCCGTGAACCCTGGATCGGGATACCCGCCGACTTCTGGTACGCGTCACTGCACTACCTGGTCACCCCCGCGCTCCTGGTGTGGCTGTTCCGGTCCCGCGCCGTGCGCTACCGGGCGGCCCGCACCTGGCTGATGACCTCCACCTTCATCGGGCTCATCGGCTTCACCCTGTTCCCCACCTGCCCGCCCCGGCTCCTCAATCCGTCGCACGGTTTCGTCGACACCATGGCCCACTACAGCGCCTGGGGTTGGTGGGGCGGCGAGGCCAGCGCGCCCCGGGGGCTGGGCGGTATGACGAACCAGTACGCGGCGATGCCGAGCCTGCATGTGGGCTGGTCGCTGTGGTGCGGTGTGATCCTGTGGCGTTTCGGCGGCGGGTCGCGCCTGGTGAGGGCCGCCGCCGTGGCGTATCCGCTGATCACCACGATCGTGGTGATGGGCACCGCGAACCACTACTTCCTCGACGCGGTCGCGGGCGCCGCGGTGATGGGCGTCGGTCTGCTGCTGGCGCCGGTGGTGACGCGGATCGTGGACCAGAGCCGGGTCGCGCTCGGCCTCGGGGTCGTGGCCGCCGACCGGTTCGACGGCAAGGGCGGAGACCGGGGCGACGGCGGTGTGGGCGCCACGGTCGACGGCGGTGGCCGACGACGCGTCAAGGAGCGGGCACCGGAACCCGTCACGCCGGAGCCTGCCACTGGGGGGTCCGTCCCGGCGGAGCCCACCGCCACAACGCCCGTCAGGGCAGAGCCCGCCGCTACAACACCCGCCCCAGCGGAGCCCTCTGCCGTGGCGCCCGCCGCTACGACGCCCGCCTTGACGGAATCCGCCGCTACGACGCCCGTCGCGGCGGGCCCCGTCGCTGTCGGCGCGGGGGTCTCTCGGGGCTCGGTTTCCCCAATTGTCAGTGGTGGGTGCCAGACTTCCCCGGGTGAGCGAATTCCACGGCAGCGGATCACCGGAACCGAGCCGGGTGCCGCCCCCTCGGCAGCAGGGGACGGCGCTGCGGCAGCGGCTCGCTGAGCTGCGCGGACCCGAGGTCCCACCCAAGGCGCTGGACGCGCGCGCCCTCGCCGCGCTCGCGGCCAACCCCGGCTGCGAGCGACGTGCGCTGCTCGACGGCGCCGGGGTGAACAAGGCGGTGCTTGCGGACGCGCTGGGCTCGCCCTCCGCCTTCGGTCAGTCCCAGTTCGCCTTCATGCGCGGCAACGCCTTCGAGGCGCGCGTCAAGGCGGACGGCGGCGCGGAGTTGCTGCGTCTGGTGCACGAGAAGCTGGACCCGGGAGCCGAGCCGCCGGTCAAGGCCGCGGTCCCCGACCTCACCGCCGTCGGCCCCCAGGGCCGCACCGCCCGTACGGCGTTGGCGCTCCGCGAGGCCACGGACGCCGACGGCTGGGCGCTGCTCGACCACCCCATGCTGGCGCTGGACGTCGCGGGCTCCCCCGCCTTCCTGGAGCCGGACGCGGTGGTGGTGCACCCGGACGGCTCCTGGACCGTCGTCGAGATCAAGTCCTTCCCCATGCTGGACGGTTCGGCGGACCCCGCGAAGGTCGGCGCGGCGGCCCGCCAAGCCGCCGTGTACGTGCTGGCGCTGGAGGAGGTCGCCGTCCGGCTGGCTCCGGCGCCCGAGGTGCGCCACCGGGTGCTGCTGGTGTGTCCCAAGGACTTCACCAACCTGCCGACGGCCGCCGCGGTGGACGTCCGTAAACAACGGGCGGTCACGCGCCGCCAGTTGACCCGGCTCACCCGTATCGAGGAGATCGCGGACTCCCTGCCCGAGGGCACCTGCTTCGCTCCGGAGCTGCCCCGGGACGAGCTGACGGCCGCCGTCGAGTCCCTCTCCGCCACCTACGCCCCCGAGTGCCTCGCCGCCTGCGAGCTGGCCTTCCACTGCCGGGGCCGCTCCCGCGCGGAGGGTGCCGTGACGTCCCTGGGGCGTGCCGCGCGGGCCGAGTTGGGTGGCCTCACCACCGTCGACGACGTACTGGCGGCGGCCCATGGCACGACCGGCGACCCGGACGATCCGACGGTGGCGGCACTGAGGAGGGCGGCGGAGCTGCGGGCCGAGGCGCTGGGCACGGTGTCCGTAGGAGGTCAGGCATGTCGCTGATGTCGACTCTCGCCCGGCTGGAAGCCGTGCAGACGGGCCGTGCCCAGCTCGCCGCCACGGTCCGGCACCGGCATCTCTCCGAGCGCCCGCTCGTCTTCGTGCCGCTGACCACCGCCGGTGAGGCCGGGGCCCCGCTCGGAGCGCTCGTCGGGACCGATCGGGACGCGCCACGGCTGCTGGTGGTGCCGCAGCCACGGGACCGTGATCTGCGGTTCGCGTTCCTGGCGGAGCTCGCGGACATCGTGCTGCCGTACGTGGACTCGTACGCCGATGTCGTGGAGGCCGCCGAGCGCAACGAGACGGACCCGGAGACCGGCAAGCGGATCAAGGTCGAGGTCGAACTGTGCGCGGACGCGCCGCAGTTGATCGTGCCGAGCCGGACGGGCATCGACTTCGTACGGCTCCTCGGGCGCTCCATGCGGTTCCGGCGGACCGCCGAGCAGGATCCGGAGGCGCCGCATCCGGCGCCTCCGCGCGTGCCGTTGCTGGGGCGGTGGCTCACGCACTTCGGGGAGCGGGCGCGGGTGCCGGGCTCCTCGCTGCTGCTCGCCCTCACCGACCTGCTGTCACGGCACTGGGCGACCGGGCAGTCCGGCGTCGAGGACCAGCATCTGGGGTCGCTGCTCGCCTGGATCGACCCCCCGGAGGGGCGGTCGGGCGAGGAGGCGGCGCGCCGGGCCGAGCTGGCGCGGGACGCCGAGGGCCAGTTGCTGTGCCCGCCCGCCGGGCCCGCCACCGACCCGGCGTTCGACAACAAGCTGCTGGCCCCGGCGATCGAGCGGTACGACCGGGCGCGACTCGCCCTGGCCGCCGCCGAGGACGGTCTGGAGGCCGACGACCGGTTCGGCGCGCTCACCGCCGCCGAGCGGGAGATCCGCGCCCTGGTCGAGAGTCGCACCCGGCCCACCTGGGACGCGGTCTGGCACGGCCTCGATCTGCTGCGTCGAGAGCTGCCGGAAGAGGGCGCCCATGTGGCCGACCGATGGACCCGCGACCGCTGGTCCTTCACCGGCCACCGGGACCGGATCCTCGCCGGGGAGCCCCCGCAGCCGCGCCTCGACGACGCGGTCACCGCCGCGAACAAGCTGGCCGCGCGCGAGCGGGAGCAGGCCCGGCTCGACGCCCAGGAGGCCCTGGACGACCCGCTCGTCATGGCCGGGCGGCGGCTGGCCGGGGAGGCCTTCGCCGGTGAGGTCGTCGACGTGGTCATGGCGTACAGCGAGGGCAAGCGGCCCAGCCCACGGCCCCTGGTCACCGTACGGACGCAGGACCGGCCGCATCTCGGGGAGCGCGCGAAGGTGTACCGGTCCCTGGGTGGCAAGCCGCAGGCCGCCGAGTTCGTGGGGTACGAGGGGTATGAGGGTGTCGACGAACCCGGGGATGGTGGGGGCAGCCGTCAGGACTCGGTGTTCGTCGTGTTGCGCGTGCTGGACAAGATGGGGCGGGGGAAGGAGCCGGAGACGGGGTCCGTCCCCGAGAAGGGGGATCTCCTCTGCTTCACTCTCTTCGAGCACGACCAGCGGGGCGGGGCGAAGCTGCCCGACCCCGAGGAGACGCCGTGGACGCACGGCGGGCCGCCGGGTGAGCCCGACGCCGTACCGCTGCCGGACCCGGTGACCGAGGAGGACGTTCTTTGACCGCCGAGGCCGTACTCGACCCGGGGGCCGCCGCCGGCCGCGCCACCGAAGCGATCCTGCGCGACACATTGCACGGCGACGCGCGTGGCGTCGTCGTCGACTCGCCACCGGGTGCCGGGAAGTCGACCCTCGTCGTCCGCGCCGCGCTCGAACTCGCCTCCGCGGGGCGCCCGCTGATGATCATCGCGCAGACGAACGCGCAGGTCGACGACCTGGTGATCCGGCTCGCGGAGAAGGACCCGGACCTTCCGGTCGGCCGGCTGCACAGCAGCGACAGCGACCCGTACGACAAGGCGCTGGACGGTCTGCCGAACGTGCGGAAGTCGACGAAAGCGGCCGATCTGGCGGGGATGGACGTCGTGATCTCCACGGCGGCCAAGTGGGCGCACGTCAAGGGCGTCGAGCCGTGGCGGCACGCGATCGTCGACGAGGCGTACCAGATGCGGTCGGACGCGCTGCTGGCCGTGGCGGGGCTGTTCGAGCGGGCGCTGTTCGTGGGTGACCCCGGGCAGCTGGATCCGTTCGCGATCGTGGGCAGTGAGCAGTGGGCGGGGCTGTCGTACGACCCGTCGGCCTCGGCGGTGACGACGCTGCTGGCCCACAACCCCGAGCTGCCCCAGCACCGGCTGCCGGTGTCGTGGCGGCTCCCGGCGTCGGCGGCGCCGCTCGTCTCCGACGCGTTCTATCCGTTCACGCCGTTCCGGAGCGGGACGGGGCACGGGGACCGGCAGCTGGCCTTCGGGGTGCCGTCGGACGGTTCCGGGCCCGACCGGGTCATCGACGAGGCGGCCGAGTCGGGGTGGGGGTTGCTGGAGCTGCCGGCGCGGCACACGCCCCGCACCGATCCCGAGGCGGTACGGGCGGTCGCGCAGGTCGTACGGCGACTGCTCGACCGGGGTGGGGTGGCGACGTCCGAGCGGGCCGAGGAGCCGGCGCCGCTGACCGCCGACCGGATCGCCGTCGGTACGGCGCACCGGGACCAGGCCGCGGCGGTGCGCTCCGCGCTGGCCGAGCTGGGGGTGGCCGATGTGGTGGTGGACACGGCGAACCGGCTCCAGGGGCGGGAGTACGACGTCACGGTGGTCCTTCACCCGCTCTCCGGGCGACCGGACGCGACGGCGTTCCACCTGGAGACCGGGCGGCTGTGCGTGCTCGCCTCCCGGCATCGGCACGCCTGCATCGTCGTATGCCGGGCAGGGGTGACCGAACTCCTCGACGACCATCCGTCCACCGAGCCGGTCCAGCTGGGGGTGACCGTCAAGTTCCCGGACGGGTGGGAGGCGAACCACGCGGTGCTGGCGGAGCTGGGGGAGCATCGGGTGGTCTGGCATCCCTGACCACCACTCCGACGCCTGACCGGCAGGCGATCAGGACGGCTCCGCCCCATCCGCCGGACGAAGTCCGGCACGCCGCCGGAGGCGGCCGATGGTTACAGCCCCGACGGATGGGAGGCGAACCACGCGGAGCCGGCGGAGCATCGGGTGGTTTGGCGGCCGTAGGGGGGTCGGGGTGGGCCTGGCGGTCGGTCCGTATGTCCCGTGTGGGGGGTCGTGCCCTCGGCTTGATGCCTACTTGCGCGGTCACGCGACAATGGACGGTGGCCCTCCTGTTGGGGTGCCCACGGGGACAGGCCCCCTGAACCGTCGTACGAGGAGGAAAGACATGGCGGAGCCCACGCCGCGTCGGCACGAACCGCGGCTACGCCCCGCGCCCCTGCTCTTCGAGCCGGCGGAGGCGGCCGGTGATCCCGAGCACTTCTTCGATCTGGAGTCGATCGATGATCCGCGGGCGTTGCTGGCGCGGTCGACGGAGTTGACGCAGGCGTTTCGGGCGGCGGCGGACCGCGCCGTTGAGTTCCAGGCGATCGCGGCGGCTCAGCTTGCGGATCCTCGGCGGTTTGATCGGTTGACCGCGGCGGATATCGCGGAGCGGGCCGAGTGGACCGAGGACTATGCGAAGAAGATGGTCGAGTTCGGGCGGGATCTGCTTCAGGGGCGGGATTCCAGTGGGCCGGAGGCCATCTGAGGGGTGGGCCTGGGCTGTGCGTCGGGCGCCCGGTGGCTGTGGCCGAGCTCGGGGTGGTTTCGCTTCCCGGCGCTCGCAGGGTGCCGCTGCGCCCACTCTCCCCCATCGCCCCAGCTGCACGGCTGCCCGCAGCCAGGACAGCGAGCGCTAGCCGCGGCGTCCGGTGCCGCTGCTCGGGCGGGCAGCCGGCTCGGCGGCGCGACTGGTCTCAGCCAGGTACGGGTACGTCGGCGTGTGGCTGCTCGTGGTCAGGTGGGCTGCCATGGCCGCCTCCACCGTGGCGGGGCGTCGAAACAGCCGTTGGCATATGCGGTGCGGCAAGGTACCGCACTTGCTTCTCCTCTGTATCGAGTTCTCGCAACCCTGGGGGACCGGGCCGTCACGGACGGTAGATCTGGGGGTATGAGCGGTGGGCGTGGGGCAGGCAGGTATCGCGGGGACCGGGTCGAGGGTGTGGAGGGCACTGCTGAGGGGGCGGCTTGGCTTGCCTCGGCAGGAACGTATCCGCGGGGTGCCTCGGCGGGGCCGCTGATGGTGGCCTGTGGGGCCGTGTTCGATGTCGTCAGCGCTCCCGTGGTGTTCGGGCGGCGGATGCTCGATCGGTTGTGGGACGAGGGGCCCGGGGCCGGGCCGGTCGCCGTCTGCCGCGGGCGCATGCTGCTGTTCGCCTCGGCCGGTACCGCCCAGCGGCTGCCCGCCCTGCTGGAGTGGGAGGAGTGGGGCTCCCCCGGTCGCACCGGCGCCGTCCCGCCCCTTCTCTGCCATGGCACCGGCGACACCGTCACCGTCCCGGCCGTGACCGGCGTCCGCAACAGCGACAGCGACAGCGGCAGCGGCAAAAGCAGCAGCTCAGGCGGTGTCGGTGGCTCGCCCGGGTGCCGGTGGCTCGTCGCTCCCGACACACGCCGGCCTTGGCTTCCGGGGCCCGAAGTTCTGCTCTGGGCGGCCGTTCGAGCGGCCCGGGCTCGTGCCTCCACGACCCTGCGGATATCGATTTTTCCTCCCGCCGATCAGGGTGCTAAGGTCTACGACGTCAGCAGGCGCCGCTAGCTCAGTTGGTTAGAGCAGCTGACTCTTAATCAGCGGGTCCGGGGTTCGAGTCCCTGGCGGCGCACGGCACGAAGAAGCCCCTCGCGAAAGCGAGGGGCTTCTTCGTTCTCCCGATCCCGATCACTGCTTCCCCGCCCGCCGCCCCCTACCCGGCCACCCCACGCCCCCCTCCCCACCTCACCTCCCCGTCGCAATCCTCACCGTCCACCCCCCGGACGGCGTGCGCCCCTCCACCGTCACCCGCACCCCCTCCCCCGGCACCGTGAAGCTCTCGCCCACCCCCACCGGGGCGTCCGCGAGCGGGGGGTAGACCGAGTCCTCCCAGCAGGACTCGGTGTGCGGGTGGGCGTCGAGGACCTCGATGGGGCCGCCGCCGGACTCGGCGGCGCTGCGGACGCGGTAGACGAGGACGCCCTGGGTGCAGACGGAGTGGTCGTTGCCGACCGCGCCCCGTGCCTCGATCCCGAGGGCGCTGTCGGGACCGGTCCGGACGACCGCCAGCTTCGTACCCCGGCCGGCCCCGAAGGCCTCCGCCCCGGCCGACACCTCCCCCCACTCCCGGCCCACATCTCCGACCCAGCTCCTACGGACACCCCCGTCTCCAGCACCCTCGACCCCACCCAACCCCCCGTCCCCACCCATCGGCCCCGCCCCCACCGCCTCCAGCGTCAGGCGCGTGCTCCCCGCTCCCCGTACGCACGCCACCTGGCGCTGTTCCAGCCAGCCCAGCTTCCACTTGTGCCAGGCGAACAAGTCCGGGGCCAGGGCGAACTGGCTGCCCATGAGGTCCCAGTCGCCGACGTGGGTGTCCCAGTCGCCCTTGCCGTCGGTGGGGCGGTGGTAGAGGTCGGGCAGGTCGAAGACATGGCCGGTCTCGTGGGCGAGGACGAGGCGGTCCGGCGGGTGTTTCTCGAACACGGTGACGACGCGGTGGAGAGCCGCGCCGTCGACCTCCAGCGGTGTTTCAAGGTTCACTACCTTCGTCGCGTCCGAGTCGACACCGGGCGCGTGCGGGTCGGCGATGAAGTAGACGATGTCGTAGCGGGAGAAGTCGATGTGCGGGTCGGCGGCTGCGAGGGCGTCCTTCAGATAGGCGGTCCGGTCCGCGGCGCTCCAGTCGCGCTGTATCGCGTACGCCGTCGACGGCCGGGGCATCCGCAGCCATTCGCGGCGCGGATGCGGACGGAGCGCGAACTTGCCGTACGACGCCTGTTCGAAGAAGCGGCTGGTGGCCGGGAAGTGATCGGCGGTCAGTTCGGCCGGTGTGGTCAGCGGGGCCGCGTCCGGGAAGGAGAGAAACACGAGGACGGCGTCGAGCGCGTGGGTGGGGCGGGGATATGCGGTGTTCCAGGTGTCGAGGCCCTCCGAGTGATGGGCGGGGGTCCGTCGCAGCGCGCACGGTTCGGACAGGGGTACGGCGACGGAGGGCGCCGTGATCAGGGAGGTCGCGGCGAGCGCGGTCAGGGAGGTGAGCATGGCCGCCGTACTGCGCAGATCGGGTGCCCGGCCGCCGAGGAGCCCCTGTCGGAGAGGCCCCTTCCCGAGGAACGGACGCTGCACGGAGACCTCCCGGATGCGGATCTTGGGGACACCGCATCCAGGTTTTCGGAATTAGTAGTACTTCGCCCTGTTTGTCTGCCCCAGATGAGTGACAGGCGGTCCGATGGTCGACAGGAGCCGACACCCCGGGTACTCACGGAACGTCACAAGCGGTCCACCGCATGGAGAAGCTGTTCAGCTCGGGGCAGAAACGATCTGTCAGATCGGGTCGTTGTTCAGGGAGACTGGAGAGTGGCTAGAAGGCCCTGGGGCCAGCCTCTATGATCGGCACACTTTCCTGCACAGACACGGCTTGAGCGCCCTTACATACTTTGTTCGGCCGCTCCGACGACACAAACGAGATCCGTACGAACACGAGTGCACTGCGGGAGCGAACGGTGAGCGGAACGTCCCAAGGGCCGACGCCCGCGCCAGACCTCGTCCGGTCGGCGATTACAGAGCGTCACGTCAATGGTTCGGATCAGTCGCCGGTTCCTTCGGCTCAGCCTCCGGTTCAGACATCGGTTCAAATGCCGGTGGTTTCCACCCCGGATGACGCCGACAGCTCCGTCACCACGGACTTTTCCGAAGCACCCGCCGCTCCCGCCGTCCCCGCCGCCTTCTCCGCCGCGCCGCTCGCCATGGCCGTCGTGGACCGGGAGGGGCGGATCGTCGCCGCCAACGAGGCGCTGGGAACGCTGCTCGGGACCGGGGCGGAGGCATTGGTCGGGCGGGTCGCCGCCGAGTTGGTGGATCTGCCCTCGGACACCCGTACCTGGCACGCGTATCACGAGGTGCTGCGCGGGCGACAGGCTCTGCTGCGCTGTACACGACGACTCAAACAGGCGGGCGGGGCCTCGTTGTGGGTCCAGGTGTCGGTGGCTCCGCTGCCCGAGGAGGAGCGGGCGGTCCTCCTTTCCGTCACCGACGTCAGCGCAAACCGGCAACTTCAAGCCAGGCTCCACCACTTGCAGATGTACGACCCGGTGACCAGGCTCCCCAACCGCACCCTCTTCTTCGAACGCCTCGCCGCCGCCCTGGAGCGGGACGCGTACGACGGGGCCGGCACCGGGCGGATCGGCCTGGTCTATCTGGACCTGGACGGGTTCAAGGCGGTCAACGACACCCTCGGCCATGCCGTCGGCGACCGACTGCTCGCGGCCGTGGCCGAGCGGCTCACCCGGTGCGCCGAGGCGGCGGGGCACACTCGGACCGGCGCCCTGCCCGGCACCTCCACCGGCGTCCCGCTGGTGGCCAGACTCGGCGGCGACGAGTTCGCCCTGCTCGTCGAGGGCTCCACCGGCACCGAGCAACTCGCCGACCTGGCCGAGTCCGTGCTCAAGACCCTCCAGGCCCCCTTCGACCTGTCCGGGCAGCGGCTCTCCGTCTCCGCCTCGATCGGCGTCGTCGAACGGCAGGCCGCGAGCACGACCGCCACCGGGCTGATGCAGGCCGCCGATACGACGCTGTACTGGGCGAAGGCCGACGGCAAGTCCCGCTGGACGCTGTTCGACCCGGAGCGCAACGCCCACCGGATGACCCGTCAGGCCCTGTCCTCCACCCTGCGGGCGGCCGTCGGACGGGGCGAGTTCGTCCTGGAGTACCAGCCGCTGGTGGGCATGGCCGACGGTGAGGTGCGCGGGGTCGAGGCACTGGTGCGCTGGCACCATCCGCAGTTCGGCGTATTGGCGCCGAATCGGTTCATCTCACTGGCCGAGGAGGACGGTTCGATCGTCCAGCTCGGCCGGTGGATTCTGGCAACCGCCTGCCGCCAGGCCCGCCGCTGGCAGCTCGACCACCCCGAGCGGGCGCCGATCTTCGTCAGCGTGAACGTCGCCGTACGCCAGGTCTGGGACTCCGACCTCGTCGCCGACGTCGCCGAGATCCTCTCGGAGACCGGACTCGCCCCGCACCTCCTCCAGCTCGAACTCACCGAGTCGGCCCTCATGGGCTCGGCCGGCCGGCCGTTGCAGGCCCTCAAGGCCCTCAGCGACATGGGCGTACGCATCGCCATCGACGACTTCGGCACGGGGTACTCCAACCTGGCGTACCTGAGCCGACTGCCGGTGTCGGTGCTGAAGCTGGACGGGGCGTTCGTACGCGGGTTCCAGTACGAGAACCGGCAGGGTGGCGGGGCCGCGATGGGGGCCGGGGCGAGTGGGGATGTGCGGACGGGTGGGGAGGTGCGGGCGAGTGCGGCTACGGGTGTGACCGCCGGTGCCGGTGTGACCGCCGACGCGGAGGGGGACGACAACGGTCAGCCCAGCCCCGCCGACGAGATCATCGTCGAGGCGCTGGTCCAGCTCGCCCATCGGCTGGGGCTGACCGTCACCGCGGAGGGCGTGGAGACCGACGCCCAGGCCTCCCGGCTGCGTCGGCTCGGGTGCGACACCGGGCAGGGGTGGCTGTACTCCCGCGCGGTGTCACCGGAGCGGATCGCGGAGCTGCTGGGGACGGCGGCCTGCCCTCAGGCCTGACGGGCGGTTCCCGGGGAGTCGGCGGCCGGTGCGCCCTCGTGGTCGGGGGCGCGCGGCAAGTCGTAGGCGTCCGCGATCAGTTCGTACGAGCGCAGGCGCAGGTCCGGGCTGTGGGCGTGGGTGGTGAGCATCAACTCGTCGGCTCCGGTGCGCTTCTGGAGGTCGTCGAGGCGGGTGCGGACCTCGTCGACGGTGCCGTGGACGACGTCCGCGTTCCAGGAGTCGATGAAGTCCTGTTCGACGACGCTGAATTCGTACGCCTCCGCCTCCTCCGGGGTCGGGACGAGACCGGGACGGCCGGTGCGCAGCCGGACCATGTTCAGGGCGGCTGCCCTGACCTGGCGGCGGGCGTCCTTCTCGTCGTCCGCGGCGAGGGCCGAGACGGCGATCAGGGCGTACGGGGCGTCGAGGACCGCGGAGGGGCGGAACGAGTCGCGGTACAGGTCGAGCGCCGGGATCGTGTTCCGCGCCGAGAAGTGATGGGCGAAGGCGAACGGGAGGCCGAGGGTGCCGGCCAGGCGGGCGCTGAAGCCGGAGGAACCGAGGAGCCAGATCGGGGGGCGGTGCGGGGACTGTACGCCGCCGGGTGAGGTGCCCTGGACGGGGCCCGGGACCGCGTGGATACGGCGGTAGGGGTGGCCGTCGGGGAAGTCGTCGTCCAGGAACCGGGTGAGTTCGACCAGTTGGGCCGGGAAGTCGTCGGCGCCCTCGTGGAGGTTGTCCGTACAGCGGAGGGCGGCTGCGGTGGGGCCGTCGGTGCCGGGGGCTCGGCCGAGGCCCAGGTCGATTCGGCCGGGGGCCATCGCTTCGAGCGTGCCGAACTGCTCCGCGATGACCAGGGGTGCGTGGTTGGGCAGCATCACGCCGCCCGAGCCGAGGCGGATGCGGGTGGTGTGGGCGGCCAGGTGGGCGAGGATCACCGCGGGAGAGGAGGAGGCCACGCCCGGCATGGAGTGGTGTTCGGCCACCCAGAAGCGGTGGAATCCGCGGCGTTCGGTGAGGCGGGCCAGGGTGGCGCTGGTGCGGAGGGCGTCTGTGGCTGTGCGGCCGGCGCCTACTGTGACCAGGTCCAGGACGGAGAGGGGAGCGGGGGCGGTGCCCTTGGCTTCGCCTCGTATCTCGTCTGTGGTCGCGGTCACGGTGCCTCCTGTGGTGCGGGTGGGGGTGGGTGCGTTTTCGGGTAACAGGAGGGTGGCTCCGATTATTCCCGCCCCGCCGCCCCTACCCGTTCCCATCCCCAGGGGCTGGTCGCTCCCCCATCGCGGTGGAGCCGCAGATGGATACAGCCCCGCGCCCCTTTGGGGCGCGGGTGGTGCCCGGCGGTCACACCTGCACGATGGGCTCTCGTGTGAACAAGGATCCCAGCTCCGGGGCGTTCACCCTCCTGTCCGTCAGGCGCAGTGCCTCCCAGACGGATACCTGGTTGGCCGTGAGGACCGGCTTTGACAGTTCCTTCTCCAGGGTCGGGATGTGGGAGGCCGTGTGGAGGGCGGTGTCGGGGAGGAGCAGGGCGTCGGCGTCCTTGTGGTCGGCGGCGTGGGCGATCGTGAGGATGTCGTGGATGCCCCAGGTCGCCACCTCCGCCGCCGTGACGATGCCCGCGCTGCGCAGGGCCACGACCTCCAGGTCGGCCGCCGCGAGGAAGTCCGCGAACAGCCGGGCCACGTCCTCCGGGTAGGTCGCCGCCACCGCGACCTTGCGGGCGCCCACCTCCCGCGCCGCGTGGACGAAGGCGAAGGACGTGGAGGAGGCGGGCATGCCGGCGGTGTGGGCCAGGGTGCGGATCTGGTCGTGGGCGCCCTCGTAGCCGTGGACGAAGCTGCCGCTGGTGCAGGCCCAGACGACGGCCTCCGCGCCGGACAGGCGCAGCGCCTCGCACCCGGCGGCCAGACGTTCGGGGGCGCCCATCTCGCGCAGGGCGTCCACGCGGTGCGCGTCCTCACCGATGTCGGTGTGCACGACGTCCACCCGGATGTCGCTGCCCAGCAGTTGCTCGATGCGTGGGTAGTCGTCCTCGGCGGAGTGGCCCGGGTAGAGGAAACCGAGTGCGGTCATGCCCATCCTTCCTGTTCTTCCGGCAGTACCGGCGGTGGCGGTACGGGACCAGCACCGAACGGCAGCCTGGCCGACTCGTCGAGCAGAGCCTGGTACGGACCCACCGCCCGGGTACCCAGGTGACGCAGTGCAGCCCACATCGTCACCTGGTTGGCCGAGAGAACGGGCATCCGCAGTTCCGCTTCCAGCTGGGGGATGACGTCGTAGGTGGGGAGGTTGGTGCAGGAGATGAAGAGGGCGTCCGGCGCCGCCGTACCGACCGACTGATGGGCCATGGCGACCACATCGCGGTACGGGACCTTCCAGATGTGCCGGACCAGGCCGAGGGAGGCGCGGCCGGTGACGTGTATGTCCGCCTCGGCCAGATACTCCTCCAGGGCCTGGGTCACCGAGACGGTGTACGGGGTGACCAGGGCGATGCGGCGGGCGTTCAGCTCGGCGAGGGCGTCGAGCAGCGCGCCGGAGGTGGTGACCGCGTGGGCGGCGCCCGCCCTGGTCATCGCCTCGCCCATGGCCCGCTCCCCCGCGACCCCGCCGACGAAGCTGCCGCTCGTACAGGCGTACGCCACGACCTCGGGCGCGACCTCGTTCAGCGCCCGTACCGCCCCGTCGAGCGTCTCGTGCTCGGAGACCAGACGGGCCAGGTCGAGGCTCACCTCCACCGGGACGTACGGGGTGCGGGTGAGATGGAGCGAGACATCGTCCGGGACCCAGCGCCACAGTTCGCGGTCGAGGGCGAAGTCGAACGGGGCGATGACGCCGACACCGCGCTGCGGGCGGGGTCCACCGAGAAAGGAGACATCCATGGTGCCACCGACCTCACTCAGAGAGATGCGCGGACGACAGACCGTGCGGAAGAGCCGTGTTGACGAAGGTAGGTTCGGGTGCGAGCGTGGTCAAACAGCCCAAGTCAGACGCATCGCACGGGGCCGGGGGAGCCGCGAGCGCGGTGGCGGTCGGCACGCTCGCCGTCCGCCCGCCGTCCGTTCGCGGTTCGGGCTCGGCTCCGGCCGTACGACGGACGGTTCCCCCACACCATGACCTCTGCCCTGCCCGCCGGTACGACCTCGGCGCCCCGCCCCACCCTGCTCGTCCTCGACGCCGAGCCGCCTCCCCGTCTCGGGCGCCTCACGGGGCGGGTGACGATCGAGCATGCCGACGCGTCGACGCTGGCCGAGCGGCTGCCGTCCGCCGATGTGCTGCTGGTGTGGGACTTCGCCTCCCCCGCGGTACGGGAGGCCTGGCCGGGCGACGGGCCACGGCCGCGCTGGGTGCACACCGCGAGCGCGGGCGTGGACCATCTGCTGTGCCCCGAACTCGCCGCGTCCGACACGGTGGTGACGAACGCGCGCGGGGTCTTCGAGGAGCCGATCGCCGAGTACGTCGCCGCGCTCGTGCTGAGCATGGCCAAGGATCTGCCGCGCGGTTGGGAGCTTCAGCGGCGGCGGGAGTGGCGGCACCGGGAGGGGCTGCGGGTGGCCGGGAGCCGGGCGTGTGTGGTGGGGTCCGGGCCGATCGGGCGGGCGATCGAGCGGTATCTGAAGGGCCTCGGGGTGCTCACCGCCCTGGTCGGGCGGGTCGCGCGCCCCGGGGTCCACGGTCCGGAAGACCTCGACCGGCTGCTGGCCCGCGCCGACTGGGTGATCGCCGCCGCGCCGCTGACGGAGACGACGTACGGCATGTTCGACGCCCGCCGCTTCGGGGTCATGCAGCCCTCCGCGCGGTTCGTCAATGTGGGGCGTGGGCAGCTCGTCGTGACGGACGCGCTCGTCGAGGCGTTGCGGCAGCGGTGGATCGCGGGGGCGGCGCTGGATGTCTTCGAGCGTGAACCACTGGGCCCGGACGACCCGTTGTGGGACGTACCCGGGCTGATCGTCTCGCCCCACATGAGCGGCGACACCGTGGGGTGGCGCGATGAACTCGGCAGACAGTTCGTGGAGTTGTACGAGCTCTGGGCGGCGGGCCTGCCGCTGCCCAACGTGGTCGACAAGCAGCGCGGGTATGTGCCCGGGCACTGAACTCCCCTGGGAGGGCCGGATGTCGGAGCCGACGGAACGGACAGGGCCGGCCGGGCCGACTGCCGTACGACTCGTGGAGGGGTACCGCAAGGGGGAGTTCAGCCCGGTGGAGGTGACGCGGGCGGCGCTGGAGCGGGCGGAGCGGGTCCAGTCGGCCGTGAACGCCTTCGTGCGCCTCGACGCCGATACGGCCCTCGCGCAGGCTCGGGCGTCGGAGGAGCGATGGCGGCGTGGGGAGCCGGCCGGGCTGGTGGACGGGGTGCCGGTGACGGTGAAGGACATCCTGCTGATGCGGGGCGCGCCGACTCTGAAGGGCTCCAGGACCATCTCGCCGGAGGGCGGGGGCGGTCGGGGGCGTTGGGAGGAGGACGCGCCGTCCGTCGCGCGGCTTCGGGAGCACGGGGCCGTGTTCCTGGGGAAGACCACGACTCCCGAGTTCGGATGGAAGGGGGTCACCGACTCGCCGCTGAGCGGCGTGACGCGGAATCCGTACGACCTGTCGCGTACGGCCGGGGGTTCCAGCGGGGGCGCCGCCGCGGCCGTCGCGCTCGGGGCCGGGCCGCTGGCGCTGGGCACCGACGGGGGCGGCAGTGTCCGTATCCCGGCCGCCTTCTGCGGGGTGTTCGGGCTGAAGCCGACGTACGGGCGGGTGCCGCTGTACCCCGCGAGCGCCTTCGGCACGCTGGCCCATGTGGGCCCGCTGACGCGGGACGCCGCGGATGCCGCGCTGATGCTGGACGTCATCAGCGGGCCCGACGCCCGGGACTGGTCGGCGCTCGGGCCAGTCTCCGGTTCCTTCGCGGACTCTCTGGCCTGTGGGGTACGGGGCCTGCGGGTCGCGTACTCGCCGTCACTGGGCGGGCAGGTCGCCGTACGGCCCTCCGTCGCCCTCGCGGTACGGCGGGCCGTGGAGGGGCTGGCCGGGCTCGGGGCGTACGTCAGCGAGGCCGACCCCGACTTCGCCGACCCCGTGGACGCGTTCCACATCCTGTGGTTCAGCGGGGCGGCCCGGGTGACCCAGGGACTCGGGGAGCGGCAGCGGGGGTTGCTGGACCCCGGGTTGCGGGAGATCAGCGGGGTGGGGGCGCGGATGTCGGCGCTCGACTATCTGGCCGCCGTGGATGTGCGGATGGAGCTGGGGCGGCGGATGGGGGCGTTTCACGAGCGGTACGACGTGCTGGTGACCCCGACGCTGCCCATCACGGCGTTCGAGGCGGGCTCCGAGGTGCCCCGGGGCTCGGGGCACCGCCGGTGGACCGGCTGGACCCCGTTCACGTACCCCTTCAACATGACCCAGCAGCCGACGGCCAGTGTCCCCGTGGGGGTGGACGAGGACGGACTGCCGGTGGGCCTGCAGGTGGTGGCCGCCCGGCACCGCGATGACCTGGTGCTGCGGGTGGCTCATGCGCTGTACGAGGCGGGGGTCGGGGGGATCGCGGCGCCGGGCGGGGTGTGAGGGCGTTCAAGCCCGGCGGAACGTCAGGGTCTCCCCCGATGCGCCCGTTCGCCACAGGTCGTTGCACGCGGTCGCCATCTCCTCCAGGCCCTCCACCACCTCGCCCCAGACGATGCCGGGGACCCAGCCGACATCGCCGTTGAGGAGGAGGTTGTTGCGTTCGTAGAAGAGGGCCAGGTCGATGACCGTGCTGGTGGGATGGGCCGGGCGGTCGTAGCCGTAGGCCTTGGTGGCGAGTTCCGTGCCGGCGAAGGAGAAGTAGCAGAGGTCGCCGGGGATGGGGGTGACTGTGGGGTTCTCCAGGGGTGGTTCCTGAGGGGCGAAGGGCGGGAAGAGGGCGTAGATCTCGTTGCGGGCGTATTTGGCGTGGTAGACGTCGCCGCTGAGGGGCAGCGCGTCCCAGACCGCCGCGCAGGTCAGCGGGGCGCGGTCGTCGAGCAGGCGGGCCGTGCAGCGGACGCCTCGGCGGTCGAGCGCGACTTCGACATGGCGGTGCGCCATGGGTGCCTCCCTCCTCGTACCTCCCGAGGGCTCTTTCCGGCGCGTCTGCCCAGTCCCGCGCCTCTCAACCGGGGCCGTTTCCCGCGCCTGGCACGCCTTCGGATGCCGGGCCCATGCGTGAAGGACCGGACGTGAAGGACCGGAAAAGAACCGGAATACCCGCTGAGGGCCCGGGTAGCCGCGCGGCCATGGTTCGAGTGCAGGCAAACGACTCAGGCCCTCGGGGCACGAGCAGATCCGGGATACGCCGGCGCACGCTGCTGTCGGGCACGGCCGCGCTGGTCACCACGGGCGCGGTGGTCGGCGCGAGCAGTGGGTGCAGTCGGGTGGCGACCGCGGACACCGGCGACGGCGGCCATCTGCTGGAGCAGCTGCGGGCGAAGGGAACCGTACGGCTGGGCATCGCCGGCGAGCAGCCGTACGGCTACATCGGCGCGGACGGCGAGATCACCGGCTCGGCGCCGGCCATCGCGACACGGATCTTCCGCAGACTCGGCGTCGATCGCGTCGAACCGTTCCCGACGGAGTTCGGTTCGCTGATCTTCGGGCTGAACTCGCTGCAGTTCGACGTGGTCGCCGCCGGTATGTACATCAACCCGGAGCGCTGTGAGCAGGTGCTCTTCGCGGACCCGGAGTACCAGATGAAGGACGCCTTCATCGTGCCCAGGGGCAACCCGAAGAAGCTGCGCACGTACGCCGACATCGCCCGGGCCGGGGCCCGCATGGCGACCGGTATCGGCTACGCGGAGATCGACTACGCCAAGGACGCCGGGGTGAAGCGGATCGACACCCTGCCGGACCAGCTGGCCGGTCTCCTCGCCGTCGAACAGGGCCGCGTCGATGTCTTCGTGGGCACCGCCGTCACCGTACGGAACGTCGTCGAGCAGACGAAGAGCACGAAGGTGGAGGCGACCGACGAGGTCACCCCGTACCTCGACGGCAAGCCCGTCGTCGACGTCGGCGGCTTCGCGTTCCGGCTGCCCGAGCGGAATCTGTGGGCCGCCTTCAACCGGGAGCTGCACAAGATGAAGCGCAGCGGCGAACTGCTGGACGTCATGCGGCCCTTCGGGTTCACCAAGGACCAGATGACGGACATCAAGGCCGAGGAGAAGTGCCGCCCATGAGCGACTTCAGCTTCAGTCAGGGCCTGTGGGAGCTGCTGCTCCGCGGTGTCTGGGTCACCGTCCAGCTGACCGTCCTCAGTGCCGCGCTCGGCGCGGCCGTCGCCTTCGCCGTGGGGCTCGCCCGTACGCACCGGCTGTGGATCGTGCGGTTCGTGGCGGGCGCGTACTTCGAGATCTTCCGCGGTACGTCCGCCCTGGTCCTGATGCTCTGGGTGTTCTTCGTGGTGCCGCTCACCCTGGGCTGGCAGCTCGTCCCGATGTGGGCCGCCGTGCTCACCCTGGGCTGCACGTACGGCGCGTACGGCTCGGAGATCGTGCGGGGCGCGGTGGCCGCGGTGCCGGTGGCGCAGCGCGAGGCGGGGGTGGCGCTGAGCATGCCGCCCGCCATGCGCATGCGGAAGATCGTGCTGCCGCAGGCCTGGCCCGAGATGGTCCCGCCCTTCTGCAACCTGCTGATCGAGCTGTTGAAGGGCACCGCCCTGGTGTCCGTCCTCGGGGTCGCCGACATCACCTTCGCCGCCCAGCTGGTGCGCAACGCCACCGGGCAGAGCGCCCCGGTCTACACGGTGATCCTCGTCATGTACTTCGTCCTCGCCTTCGTCATCACCCGTGTGATGCGCCAGGTCGAGCGGAGGGCCAAGGCGGGCGTGGGCCGGGCCCCGGCCAAGGGCGTCCCCGGGCCGCGCAAGGCCGTCACCGGCCGGCCGCAGGACCTCGCCGGGGCGGGGGTCGCCCGTTCGTCGACCGCCGGCACCGCCACCCCCGGAGGCACCTCATGACGTGGAACTGGTCCACCCTCGACGACTTCATGCCGGCCTTCCGGGACGGCGTACTGGTCACCCTCCAGGCCCTGCTCGGGGGCTCCCTGCTCGCCTTCACCCTCGGGCTGGTCTGGGCGCTCGCCCAGCGTTCGCCGCTGAAGGTGGTGCGCTGGCCGGTCCAGGCGGTCACGGAGTTCATCCGCAACACCCCGCTGCTCGTCCAGCTCTTCTTCCTCTTCTACGTGCTGCCCGAGTGGGGCCTCACCCTCTCCGCGCTGGCCACCGGCGTACTGGGCCTCGGCCTGCACTACTCGACGTACACGGCCGAGGTGTACCGCGCCGGTATCGACGGGGTGTCCGCCGGCCAGTGGGAGGCGGCGACCGCGCTCAGCCTGTCGCGCTCACGGACCTGGGTCGCGGTGATCCTGCCGCAGGCGCTGCGCAGGGTCGTGCCGGCCCTCGGCAACTACGTCATCGCGATGCTGAAGGACTCGCCGATGCTGATGACCATCGGTGTGCTGGAGATGCTCGGCCAGGCCCGGCAGTTCGGTTCGCAGACCTTCCGGATGAACGAGCCCATCGTGGCCGTCGGCATCGCGTTCATCCTCATCGCCTACCCCGCCTCCCTCCTCCTCCGAGTCCTGGAGCGTCGCCTTGTCCGCTGACACGCCGCTGATGAAAGAGCCCGAGCCCGAGTCGTCCACCAAACATTTGGCAGACACCACGGACACCGCAGACACCACGGAGCTGATCCGCTTCGACAACGTGACCAAACGATTCGGCGGCACCACCGTCCTCGACCGGCTCTGCTTCTCCGTCGACGCCGGAAAGCACGTCACACTGATCGGCCCGTCCGGGTCCGGCAAGACGACGATCCTGCGGCTGCTGATGACGCTGATCAAGCCCGACGAGGGCACGATCACCGTCGGCGGACAGCGACTGTTCCCGGCCAGTGAGAAGCAGTGCCGCGAGGTCCGCAAGAACATCGGGATGGTGTTCCAGCAGTTCAACCTGTTCCCCAACATGAGGGTGCTGCGCAACATCACCGAGGCCCCGGTCAACGTCCTCGGTCTGAGCAAGGACGAGGCCGAGCAGCGCGCCCGCGAGCTGCTGGACCTGGTGGGGCTGGCCGACAAGTGCGACGCCTATCCGACCCAGCTGTCCGGCGGGCAGCAGCAGCGGGTGGCGATCGCCCGGGCCCTGGCGATGCGCCCGCAGGTGCTGCTCCTGGACGAGGTGACGTCCGCGCTCGACCCCGAGCTGGTCGCGGGCGTGCTCGACCTGCTCAGGGACATCGCCCGGACCACCGACATCACCATGCTCTGTGTGACCCACGAGATGAACTTCGCCCGTGACATCTCGGATCAGGTTCTGATGTTCGATTCTGGCCAGGTCATCGAGTCGGGCAGCCCCGAAAAGATCTTCGGCGACCCCGAGCACGAACGAACCCGGGAATTCCTCGGCGCGGTCCTCTGACTACGGCTCGTGAACGGGCGGCCGTTCGGGAACGTCCGAGGTCCGCCCGCCGAAGCATGACCGTGGCATATGCCAGAGTGCTGGTCCAGCAGATGGGAGGCCCATAGGCCCACATAAATTCTCGCGAACAACCCCTCCACGCAAGCCGCTTGGGCCGTATCGTGGGACACGGCAAGCTGTCCGAAAAACGGCCCGAGAAGCGCAGGGGGAACCGTGGCGCTCAAGCACGAGCCGACCGCGCCGTACCACTCGGCCCAGGACGCGCTGCGCGTCCTGGAGACCGTGGCACGGCACCCAGACGGCGTCACCGACGCCGAGATCGCCCGCCGTACCGGCGTCGGCAGCGAGCGACTGACCACGCTCCTGCTGATGCTGCGCCGCGAGGGATACGTCGAGCAGACCACCGACGGCGCCTACGTCAGCGGGGTCGCCCTCAACCGGCTGGGCTCCGCCCAGGGCCATGACCAGGCCCTGCGCGAACAGCTCCAGCGCACGCTCGACCGGCTTCGCGACTCGGTGGGCGCCGCCGTCTACATAAGCCGCTACGAGGACGGGGAGATCCAGGTCACCGGGTGCGCCGAGGGTCCCACGACGCCCGCCGTGCACCAGTGGGTCGACTTCCGCTCCGCCGCCCACGCCACCGCCATAGGCAAGAGCCTGCTGGGCCAGCTCGACATCAACGCCCGGCGCGACCATCTCGCCCGGCACCGGCCCGCCCGGCTCACCTCGCGGACGATCACCAACGAGAAGGTGCTGCTGAGCAAACTCGACGCCCAGTCGCCCACGGTCCCGGTCCTCGACCTCCAGGAGTACGCGCCGGGCACGGTCTGCGCGGCCGTCCCCATCACCGCGGGCTCCGCCGTCGGCTGCCTCGCGCTGTCGCTGCCACTGGCGCACGCGCACCGGCTCCGCCAGGCGGCGCACACGCTGAACCGGGAAGCGGCGCCGGTGCTGCTGTCGCTGGCGATCTAGGACCCGGCGCCGGCGAGCGGGCCGGCGCCGCGTCCGTCCACGCCCGCCCGTTCGCCAGAGATCCACGTCACGTTTAGTTGGTCGAAGGCACCCCTGCGGACCAGGTAGTATTTTCTCTGTCGCCAGCCGCGAAATCGGGAAAGCGACAGAGTCTGCGCCGCTAGCTCAGTTGGTTAGAGCAGCTGACTCTTAATCAGCGGGTCCGGGGTTCGAGTCCCTGGCGGCGCACGATGACGATG
>NZ_AEJC01000081.1 GCF_000317595.1 Streptomyces ipomoeae 91-03
CCCACCCCTCAAGGCGGCTACGGCTTCCCCCAACCCCCGGCACAGCCGGGCCAGCCAGGGCACCCCGGCCAACCGCACCCCTCAGCCGCGGGCCAGCCCCACCACCCCGGCCGGCCCGGCCCGGCAGGTGCCCCAGGTCACCCCGGCGCCGCAGGCACCCCAGGTCAGCCGGGCACCGCAGCCCACCCGGGCCAACCGGCCATGCCGGGGCAGCCCGGCCCGGCAGGCGCCCCCAGCGGCGCCCCGGGCCACCCCGGCCCCCACCCCTCCGCCCCCATCGACCCCCGCACCGGCGCCGCCTGGCCGCAGCCCATCCAGCACGACCAGCGGCAGCCCACCAACCCCGGTGTCGCGCCGCTCGGTTACACGGCGGCCGTGGAGCTGTCGTCCGACCGGCTGCTCAACAGCAAGAAGCAGAAGGCGAAGAGCAGTCGTCCGTCGTCCGGGGGCGGGCTGTTCAAGCTCGGTGGGAAGAAGGAGGAAGCCGAGCGGCAGCGGAAGCTGGAGCTGATCAGGACCCCGGTGCTGTCCTGCTACCGCATCGCGGTCATCAGCCTCAAGGGCGGCGTCGGCAAGACCACGACCACCACGGCCCTCGGCTCGACGCTCGCGTCCGAACGGCAGGACAAGATCCTCGCGATCGACGCCAACCCGGACGCGGGCACGCTCGGGCGCCGCGTCCGCCGCGAGACCGGCGCCACCATCCGTGACCTGGTCCAGGCGATCCCGTACCTCAACTCGTACATGGACATCCGGCGGTTCACCTCCCAGGCCCCCTCCGGTCTGGAGATCATCGCCAACGATGTCGACCCGGCCGTCTCGACGACCTTCAACGACGAGGACTACCGGCGCGCGATCGACGTGCTCGGCAAGCAGTACCCGATCATCCTCACCGACTCGGGCACGGGCCTGCTCTACAGCGCGATGCGCGGGGTGCTCGACCTCGCCGACCAGCTCATCATCATCTCGACGCCGTCCGTGGACGGTGCGAGCAGCGCCAGTACGACGCTGGACTGGCTCTCCGCGCACGGATACCAGGACCTGGTGGCACGTTCCATCACGGTCATCTCCGGTGTGCGGGAGACCGGCAAGATGATCAAGGTGGAGGACATCGTCGCGCACTTCGAGACCCGCTGCCGTGGTGTCGTGGTCGTACCGTTCGACGAACACCTCGCCGCCGGTGCCGAGTTGGACCTCGACATGATGCGGCCGAAGGTGCGGGAGGCGTACTTCACGCTCGCCGCCATGGTCGCCGAGGACATCGCCCGGCATCAGCAGTCGCACGGTCTGTGGACGTCGGACGGCAACCCGCCGCCGGTCGCCGCCCCGCCTATGCCCGGCCAGCCCATCCCGGGCCAGCCCTACCCCCCGCAGCAGGGCCAGCCGTACCCCGGTCAGCCGTACCCGGGCCAGCCCCAGCCGCCGTACGGCCACCCCGGCCAACCGGCCCCGGGACAGCCCGCGCCGGGCCAGCCGATCCCCGGTCAGCCCGCTCCGGGCCAGCCGTATCCGCCCCAGCAGGGCCAGCCCTACCCGCCGTACCCGCCCCAGGGTCAGGGCCAGACCCCGCCCCCTCCGCAGCAGTAACCGACGACAAAGGGCCCGCACCGTTCACGGAGAACGGCGCGGGCCCTCGTCACGCTCACGCACGACCTACAACGGTCCGCAGCGACCCACTACTGCCCACGACTGCCTACAACTGCCGACGACAAGCAGGCCCTACGCCGACTCCCCCTCATACGCCGCGATCAGCTCCCGGCACCGCTTCACGTCCTCCCCGATCGCCACGAGCAACGCGTCCAGCGATTCGAACTTCGCCTGCCCCCGCACGAACGCGAGGAAGTCGACGGCTACATGGAGGCCGTAGAGATCCAGCCCGACGCGGTCGATGGCATACGCCTCGACCGTGCGCTCGGTGCCGTCGAACTGCGGATTGGTACCGACGGAGATCGCGGCAGGCATGGCCTCGCCCTCGACGTGCAGCCAGCCGGCGTAGACGCCGTCGGCGGGGATCGCGGTGTGCGGAAGCGTCTCGACGTTGGCCGTGGGGAAGCCCAACTCCCGTCCGCGCTGGGCGCCACGTACGACGACGCCCTCGACGCGGTGCGGGCGGCCGAGGATCTCGCGGGCACCCTCGACATCGCCCTCGCCGACCAGTTGCCGGGTCAGGGTCGAGGAGAAGGGCCGGCCGCCGCCCGCCGCACCGCTGACGAACAGGTCCACGATCTCGACCTCGAAGTCGTATGTCTTGCCCTGTTCGGCCAGGAACGCCACGTCGCCGGCGGCCTTGTGGCCGAAGCGGAAGTTGGGGCCCTCCACGACGGCCTTGGCGTGCAGCTTGTCCACGAGGACCTTGACGACGAAATCGGCGGGCGAAAGCCGCGAGAACTCCGTCGTGAACGGCAGGACCAACACCGCGTCCACGCCCAGCTCGCCCATCAGTTCGGCGCGGCGGTGGTGCGGGGCGAGCAGCGGGGGGTGGCTGCCGGGGCGGACGACCTCGCTGGGGTGTGGTTCGAAGGTGACGACGACGGACGGGATGCCCAGCTCGCGGGCGCGGTCCACGGCATGCCGGATGATCAGCTGGTGCCCGCGGTGGACCCCGTCGTAGGAACCGATGGTGACGACGCTGCGCCCCCAGTCCTCGGGGATGTCCTCCAAGCCACGCCAGCGTTGCACTGTGACCGCTCCTCGAACCCGTGTCCGTATTTACGCCTTACCCTTGCGCAGGTCTAAGGGTGCCATGACCGATGGCTTCGACCCGCATCGGCATCCGGGCTGTGACCTGGAGCACGAAACTCACGCCCCGCATCGGCCCCTCCGCCCCCTCCGCCCCCGCCCTCTCGTCGCCGCCTCAGGCGGGCACTCGCACCCCCGACACCCCCGCCAGGTTCTCGATCATCCGCCGGGTGCTCGGCCCGACCATCGCCGCCCACTCCTGCGGCGTACCGCTCAGCCATCCCGCGACCAGCCCCGCGAAGCCCGGGACATGGCGGGCCAGCTCGGTGAGCGCCCGGTCGAAACGGGTCGCCCCCTCGGGCGTACGCACGAGAAGCATCCCGATCCGGTGCACCAGCAGCCGGGTGTCCGCGATGGCTTCGGTGTCCGCGGACACCCCGCGCACCGCGACCGCCCGCAGTAACGCGTCCAGGACGGACGGGTCCCGTTCCGTGGCCAGCAACCGGTCGAGCAGTTCGCGCCGCAGCGCACCGGACGCGGGCGTACCGGGCTCGGCGAACACCACCGCGAGCGCCGCCCGCACCTGCTCGGGCCCGTCGTCGATGAGCCCGCTGACCAGCGAAAACAGTATGGCACGGGGGCCGGGCCCATGTTCCAGCCGACGGTCGACGTACGCGGCGACATGGCCGGCCACCTCGGGCCGCAGCTCCACGACCTCCCGGACGAGGGTGGTGACGCGGCGGGCGAGGGCGGGGGTCGTGACCTCGGCGAGGGTCCGCAGGGCCGCACCGTCGGCGCCCGGCGTGCGCAGACGGGTGCGGAAGGCGTCGAGCACCGGGTCCGGATGGGTGTCGAGGGCGGCCACCAGCGCGCTCGCGGGCAGCTGGGGGTCACCGGCCGCGAACCGCTCCAGCGCCTGCGGCAGATACCGGGTCCGGGTCTGCGGGTCGCGTACGAGCAGGGCGAGCGCGCCGGAGTGCAGGGTGACGTCGGCGGGGCGGGCCAGCAACTCGACGGCGGCGGAGCGGAGCAGCTCGCGGTCGGCGTCCGTACGCACGTGCGGGGCGGTCCGCAGCCCGTACGCGAGCGCCGCCACACGCCGCGCCGGACGCTCGTCGTGCGCCCACCGGTCGACGGCCCGGCACACCGCCGACGGCTCCTCCTCCGCCAGTACGGCGAGCAGTTCGTCCCCGCGCCGGTGCGCGCTGTCGACCAGCGCCTCGGTGAGGTCGTGCAGTGCGCCCCGCCGATGCGTGTGCAGCAGCGCCTGCGCGGCCGTCGCCACGGTGGCGTCCGGGGTCGCGACCAGCGGGGTGTCGTCGTGGAACCAGCGGGTCAGCTGCGGCTGTACGGCGGTGGGGTCGGCGACGAGGAGGCGTGAGACCACGTCGAGGTAGCGGGGGCCCTCGCCGGTGGGCGGGTCGGCGACGACGAGCCGTCGCAGCAGGTCGAACCGTTCCGCCTCGGGCAGCTGCAGCGCCGCCCAGAAGTCCGGCCCGAACTCCCCCGGTACGGCCCGGCCCTGGGCCCGCCAGGCGCCGATCCGCTCGGTCAGGAACCGCAGCACCCTGCTGTACGGCGTCGCGTCGGGCACCCTCGGCAGGACCTCGGCGAGGAGGCGGGTGGCCCACCGGATCGGGTCGTCGTCGGGTGCCGTGTCGCCCGGTGGCAGCAGTGCGTCCAGGGCGTCGAGCAGTTCCTCCAGGCGCCCGGTGAGTTCGGCGGGGCCCTGTTGGCGGCCGAGGCGGAGCAGCGCGTGGACGACGGGGCCGATGCGGTGGCGGGGCACGGGGAGGTCGCGGGTGGCCCGGCGGGCCTGGCGCCGGACGCGGGCCTCGGACGGCATCACGCCCCAGCCCCGGCCGGACTCCGTCTGTGCGACCCAGCCCCGGTGCACCAGGGCGTGCAGGGCCGCGTCGAGGTCCAGATGGGCGCCCTGGATCCAGTCGGCCAGCTCCTCGTGGGCGAAGCGGTAGCCGTCACCGGCGGGGACCAGCAGCCCCTCGGTGAGCACGGCGGAGGCCCAGCCGGTGGTCCCGCCGAGCCGCCCTTCGGGCACCGGCCCCCAGGGGAACACCGCTTCGAACGCCGCCCGGTCCAGCTCCCCCTGCCCGGGCCCGAGACAGCGCCGGGCCGCCTCGTGCACCTGCCCGGAGACCTGCGCCGCGAGCCGCCGTACGGCCGTGCCCCGCATCCCGTTGGCAGCGGCGAGCCGTACGGCGACGCGCAGGCACATCAGGTCGAGGTAGGCACCGAGCACCTCGTCCCGGTCGGGGCGTCCCGGGGCGCCGCCCAGAGGCGCCGCCGCGCCCGCGCCACCCGAGGACGGCTTCACGCCCCCGCCCGAGGACGCCGCCGCACTTCCGCCACCCGGCGGCACCGTCGCGCCCCCACCGCCCGAGAAGGCCGCCGCTCTACGCCCACCCGAGGACGCCGCACTACCACCACCCGGCGGCACCATCGCGCCCCCACCACCCGGGGGCACCGTCGCACTCCTTCCGGG
>NZ_AEJC01000082.1 GCF_000317595.1 Streptomyces ipomoeae 91-03
GCCGCCCCTGGGGATGGGAATGGGTAGGGGCGGCGGGGGCGAGGAGACTTCAGCCGTGCACCGGTCGCCTGCCGATCACCACATGCGCGTACATCTCCTCCGAGACAGCCGTCCACGCCATGAGCCCGGCGCCGCGGAAGGCGTCGAGGGCCGCCGGCACCTGCCGTTCACTCGCCTCGATCAGCAGACACCCCCCGGGAGCGAGCCACGCGGGCGCCCCGCCGGCCACCCGGCGCAGCACGTCCAGCCCATCCGCCCCACCGTCGAGCGCGACGAGCGGTTCGTGCTCGCGAGCCTCCACCGGAAGGAAGCCGACCTCGCCGGTGGGGACGTACGGCACATTCGCGGCGAGGATGTCGACCCGACCGCGCAGGTCGGCAGGCAGGGCCGCATACAGATCGCCCTCGTACGCGTGCCCGCCGTACGGCACGAGGTTGCGGCGGGCACAGCGCACCGCCGCCGGGTCGATGTCGGCGGCGTGCAGTTCGACCTCGCCGCTCTCGTCGCCGAGGGAGGCGGCCAGCGCGGCCCCCACCGCACCCGAGCCACAGCACAGGTCGACGACGACGGAGGCCTCGGGAACGGCGGCCACGGCCTGCCCGACAAGGAACTCGGTACGGCGGCGGGGGACGAACACCCCGGGTTCGACGGTGATGCGCAGCCCCGCGAACTCGGCCCAGCCGAGGACGAGTTCGAGGGGCAGACCCGCGACGCGCCGGTCGACCATGGCGGCGGCCTCGTCCGGGGTACGGGCGGTGGTGAGGATCAACTCCGCCTCGTCCTCGGCGAAGACGCAGCCGGCGGCGCGCAGTGCCGTGACGACGGAGGCGGTGGAGAGAAGAGAGGGCATGACAGCCGAGAGCCTTTCGGTGGGCCGAAGGGCGCTCCCGCGGTGGCCTATCGGCAGTGCACCGCGCCGCGTTGAGGTGAGAGCACCCGACCTGACACAGCGGTAATGGGTCCCACCTCCTCGGTCGACGTGACGACTGGCCCGGTCACCCTACCCCACGGTCATGACACGACTGCAAGGGCCCACGGCTGCGGCCACGGCACCGCCACGCGGGCCCGACCAGGCGCGGGTACGCCGCCACCACACGAACCCGACCAGGCGGTTGCGGCCCCCCGCACGGGCCCGACCAAGCGGGTACGCCGTCACCACGCGAAACCGGACAAGCGGTTGCGACCCCATCACGCGGACCCGACCAAGCGGTTGCGACCCCACCGCACGGGCCCGGCCAAGCTGTTGCGGCCCACCAGGCGGCCCGACCAAGCTGTTGCGGCCCCACCACGCGGGCCCGGCCAAGTGGTTGCAGCCCCACCACGCGGACCCCACCAAGCAGTTGCGGCGCCCCACGGGAGCACGTCTCCGTCGTCACGCCACGCCCACCCGCTCATCCCCCGCCTCGACCACGGATGTCCGGGCCGCCATGAAGCGGGTGGTGCGGCGGAGGCGGAAGCCGAGGGACTCGTACAGGCGGATGGCGCCGGTGTTGGTGGCCGCGGTGTGCAGGAACGGGGTTTCGCCGCGTTCGCGGATGCCGTGGGCGACGGCGTGGATCAGCCGGGTGGCGAGGCCCTTGCCCCGGAACGCGGGGTCCGTGCAGACCGCGCTGATCTCGGTCCAGCCGGGCGGGTGCAGCCGTTCGCCGGCCATCGCGATCAGGGCGCCACCCCGACGGATGCCGAGGTAGGTGCCGAGTTCGACGGTGCGCGGCAGAAAGGGGCCGGGCTGGGTGCGGGCCACCAGGTCGAGCATCTCGGGCACGTCGGCGGGGCCGAGCCGTACGGCCTCGTCGTCCGGCTCGGCGGCGATGCCGTCGTCGACGAGCTGGACGCCCGCCAGGTCGAAGGTCACCTCCCAGCCGGCCGGGAAGCCCCCGCTGTAGGCGGGGACCGCGATCTCCGTGCCGGGGCCCGCCAACGCCGTCAGGTCCGCCCAGTCGTCGGGGCCGGGCTCGTCGGGCAGGGCCAGCCAGGGCGACACGTCCACCGGGTAGCGCAGCACCCGGCCGCGCCGCTCGGCGAAGTGGGCGTGCGGCCCGGTGAGGGAGGCGAGGGCGGGGTTGTCGAGGACGTGCGGGGCGTCGTCCGCACCCTTGGTACCGCTCGGCCACTCCGCGCCGCGCGCGTACTCCCTGCCCCCGCTCACGTACTCGGGCATCTGTTCTCCCACTCTCCTCATCTGTCACCGGGTCACCGCCCGCGGGGGCCGCGAGGACCACCGGAGCCGACTCCAGCGGCAAGGGAGATGGAGGAGTCCGTATTCCCGGGGCACCGAAGGGCACCGAAGAGTTCATACGACCGCAATGATCATCGCCCGCCCCGACGACGGAGCACGCTCCCCGGGCACGTACGGTTATACGACTCCACGATCACCGCCGTCACGTTGGACCCGCATGAACGTCACCCGAGGCTTCACCGGCCGCGCCCGCACCCACAATCCGGGGTTGCCGCCCGGCCAGTACGACGCGGGCGACGACTGGCCCGTCCTGTCCGCCGAGGTCACCCCCGACCTCGCGCCCGCCGACTGGACGTTCCGCATCGACGGACGGGTGGCCGAGCCGCGCACCTGGGACTGGGACGAGGCGCACGCGCTGCCCGGGTCGGTGTACGAGGGCGACATCCACTGTGTGACGAGCTGGTCGAAGTTCGGGGTGCGGTTCGGGGGCGTCTCGCTGGACGCGTTCCTGGACGTCGTACGCCCGGACCCGGCCGCCACCCACGCCGTGGCCTACTCCCACACCGGCTACACCACGAACCTCCCGCTCGCCGACCTCACCGGCGGACGCGCCTGGATCGCCTGGGAGTACGACGGAGAGCCGCTGCCCGCCGAGCACGGCGGTCCGGCGCGGCTGCTGGTGCCGCATCTGTACTTCTGGAAGAGCGCCAAGTGGATCGCGGGTCTGCGGCTGCTCGACCACGACGAGCCCGGCTTCTGGGAGCAGAACGGCTATCACGAGCGGGGCAACCCCTGGGAGGAGCAGAGGTACTCCGGTGACTGAGACCTTCACTCCCCCGACCCGGTTCGCCGTGCCCGGCCGGATCGCCGTGAACAACCGGGCCGCCTCCGTGTGGCAGACCGCGACGCTGACGGAGATCCGCCGCGAGACCCCGCGCGTGGCCACGTTCCGGTTCGCGGTGCCGGGGTGGGCGGGGCATCTGCCCGGGCAGCATCTGATGCTGCGGCTGACCGCCGAGGACGGCTACACGGCCCAGCGCCACTACTCGCTCGCCTCCCCGCCCGACGACGCCGGGCACATCGAGCTGACCCTGGACCACGTCGAGGGCGGCGAGGTCTCCGGGTGGTTCCACACCGAGGCCCGGCCCGGTGACGTGGTGGAGGTGCGGGGCCCGCTCAGCGGCTTCTTCGCCTGGCCCGGGGACCGCCCCGCGCTGCTGATCGGGGCCGGTTCCGGGGTCGTACCGCTGATGTCGATGATCCGCCACCATCGGGCGCGCGGCCTCGACGTACCGCTGCGGCTGCTGGTGTCCGCGCGGGGGCCCGAGGATCTGATCTACGCGGAGGAGTACGGCGCGGAGACCACCGCCGTGTTCACGCGCGGGGCGCCCGAGGGGGTGCCGGTGGGCCGGTTGGCGGCGGCGCATGTGGCGCCGCTGCTGGCCGAGCCTCCGGCCGGTGGGTGGGAGGCGTATGTGTGCGGGTCGAACGCGTTCGCCGAGCATGCCTCACGGCTGCTGGTCGAGGCCGGTCAGCCGGTGGACCGCGTCCGTATCGAGCGTTTCGGCTGACACCTCCGCCCCGCCGGCCGGCGCTGTCGGCCGGCGCTTCCGTCCCGGCCGTCACGCACGCCCGGCGCACGTTTCCATGATTTCTGCCCTAAACCATGCCATGGCGCCCTCTTTCGGGTACACCGGAAGTGCGGACCAGTCCTAACCGGGGTTCTCGTACGTGAGGACCGCACCGGTGAGGGAGGGCGAGATGCAGGGCCAGGTGTTCGGGTGGCGGTGGCGCCGTAATGAGCTGCGCCGGCGCTCGGACGTGATCGAGGCGTGGATGGTGCTGGTCGTCGCGTTCCTGCTGATCGTGGGCGCTCCGGCGGTCGGCGTCGCGGTGGGCGTGTGGGCGCACGGGAACGCGCGGGCGCACGCGGCGACGGAGCGGGCGGAGCGCGATCGGGTCAGTGCCGTGATCGTCGAGGACGCCCCCGCCTCGGTGCCCTCGGCGGGCGGCGACACACAGCCCCTGCACTGGGTGCGGGCACACTGGACCGAGCCCGACGGGGACTCCAGGACCGGCCGGGCCCAGGTGCCGGCGGGCACCAAGCGCGGCGACCGTGCCGATGTCTGGCTGGACGTGTCGGGCCGCAGCGTCAAGGCGCCACCGACCGACACGGCCGTCTGGCAGCACGCCCTGTCCATGGGGACCTGCGCCACGGGCGGCGTCATCGTCCTCGTCCTCGCCGCGCACTTCACCGTACGCCGGGTCGCCATCCGGCATCGGCTGGCCGAGTGGGAGGAGGAGTGGGCGCACACAGGGCCCGACTGGGGGCACCGCCGGGCTTGAGATCCGAAGACGAGCAATGCTCAGCCAAAAGCTGCGCGATGAATGCCGGCCGGCCGCAAAACGTCCACAAAATCCATCCGCATGACGGTTGATACTTTAATAGCCTCGCTGACATACTCCCCCTTCTCCCCCATAGTTTCAGCACAGCGGCTTGACCCCCGCGACGGTCGAATTCCCCTGGAACCATTCCCGCGACAGTTCAGAGCCGAGTGCGAGACATAAGGCAGCGAAGAGGGTGCATTGTGTCCAACTACACGGCACGGTACGACAGTTCCGTCCCGTTTCCTCCCCCGCCCGACCCGCGGGGTGACCCGTTCACACCCACACCCCGCACCGGCAGCGCACCGGGGCGGCAGCCCGTGCACGCACACCCTGCCCTGAATTTCGTTCAATAAGCGCCGCATATCGCAGGTTCGGCACCTGGGCGACCGCACTCTCGGTCGGTGGATTCCTGTCGTACGTCCTCCTGTCGAGTTTTGTACCAGGGGTGATGAATCAGCGGTTGGTCGGACATCTGACGCTGGGGCTGGCCCTCGGTCTGGCCCAGTTCGCCGTCATGGGCGTGACCGCGTGGCTGTATGTGCGGCACATGCGCAAGAACATCGACCCCGTCGCGCGCAGGCTCCGCGCCCAGTTGGAGGAGCGTGAGGCCGAGCAGCGTCGCATTCCGGCCGGACGGCGGTTCCGCACGTGGTGACCACTTCCCTGGCGGCCTCTCTGCCCGCTCCGCACCCGGCCCCCGCCACGCTGTCCGCGAGTGTGGCCGACGCGTTCAGTCTGCGGCTGACCTTCGTGCTGTTCCTGTCCGTCGTCGTGATCACGCTGTTCACGGCGCTGATCACCGCCCCGCAGCGCGACGAGATCAGCGAGTTCTACCTCGGCAACCGCGACATGTCGCCACTGCGCAACGGCCTCGCGATGTGCGGCGACTACCTCTCCGCCGCGACCCTGCTCGGCAGCACCGGCCTGGTGGCCCTGACCGGGTACGACGGTCTGCTCTACCTCTGCGGCACGGTCGTCGCCTGGATGATGGTGCTGCTGCTCATCGCCGAACCCCTGCGCAACTCGGGCCGGTTCACGCTCGGCGACACCCTGGCCCGGCGGCTCCCGCTGAAGCAGCGGCCGGTGCGACTGGCGCTGGCCATCTGCACCCTCACCGTGTGCACCCTCTATCTGGTGGCCCAACTGGTCGGCAGCATCGCCCTGTTGACGCAGTTCGTCGGTGAACCCGGGCCGACCACCCGGATGATGATCGTGGTCATCATCGGCTCCATCGTCACCATCTACGCCGCGATCGGCGGTATGCCGGGCGCCACCTTCATCCAGGTCGTCAAGGCCGTGATGCTCGTCGCCGGTGTCTCGGTGGTCGCCGTGATGGTGTTGAACCGCTTCGACTGGAACATCGACGGACTGCTGGCGTCCGCGACCGCGGGCAGCGGCCTGGGCGCCGCGTACCTCGAACCGGGTCTGCGCTACGGGGCCGGCCCCATCAGCAAGATCGACTTCTTCAGTCTGCAACTGGCCATCGTGCTCGGCCTCGCCGCGCTGCCGCATGTGATGATGCGCCTGCTCGCGCCCCGCCAGACGCGGGTCCTGCGCACCTCCGTGATGTGGGCCGTCGGCCTGGTCGGGTTCGTCTGCCTGATGGCCGGCGTACTGGGCCTCGGCGCCACCGCCGTCGTGGGCCGGGAGACCATCCAGGACATCGACCACAAGGGCGACGCGTCCGTACTGCTCCTCGCCCATGAGCTCGGCGGCGAGGTCCTCACCGCG
>NZ_AEJC01000083.1 GCF_000317595.1 Streptomyces ipomoeae 91-03
CCTCTCGCACCTCAGGCCTGTGCGGCCCGGGCACTCACGGCGTCGGCGTGGCGTGCGGGTCGCACTTCACGTCGGCCTTGCCCACCTTGCCGGTCAGCAGGTAGGTGTCCACGCGCTGGTTGACGCACGGGTTGGTCAGGCCGGTCACACCGTGCGAGCCCGCCTTCTTCTCCGTGATCAGACGGGAGCCCTTGAACCGCTTGTGCAGTTCGACGGCGCCCTCGTACGGGGTGGCCGCGTCACGCTCGGACTGGACGATCAGGACGGGCGGCAGACCCTTCTTGGTCGTCACGTTCACCGGCGTGTACTGCTTGGACTGCCAGGTGGCGCACGGCAGGTTCATCCAGGCGTTGGCCCAGGTCATGAACGGGTAGTTCTTGTGCAGCCGGGTGTTGTCGCGGTCCCACTTCTTCCAGCTCGTGGGCCACTTGGCGTCGGTGCACTCGACCGCGGTGTAGACGGCGTTGCCGTTCTCGGAGGCGGCGTTGCCCGCGGTGTCGGTGAGGTCCGGGGCGGCGGCGTCGACCAGCGCCTGGGTGTCACCGGCGGCGTACTTGCTCCACACCTGGGCGGTGGGCGCCCACGCGGAGTCGTAGTACGGGGCGCTCTGGAAGAAGGAGATCAGCTCGGCCGGGCCGACGAGCCCGCCGATCGGGTTCTTCTTCGCGGTGGCCCGCAGCTTGAGCCAGTTCGCCTGCACCTTGGCCTGGGTGTTGCCGAGGTGGTACGTCGCGTCGTGCTGCGCGACCCACTTCGTCCAGTCCTTCCAGCGGCCCTCGAAGGCGACGTCCTGGTCCAGGTTGGCCTGGTACCAGATCTTCTCGCGCGAGGGGTTCACCACGCTGTCCACGATCATGCGGCGGACGTGCGTCGGGAAGAGGGTGCCGTAGACGGCGCCGATGTAGGTGCCGTAGGAGACGCCGAGGAAGTTGAGCTTCTTCTCGCCGAGGGCGGCCCGGATGACGTCCAGGTCGCGCGCGGTGTTCGGCGTCGTCATGTACGGCAGCATCGCGCCGCTGCGCTTCTTGCAGCCGGCCGCGTAACTGGCGGCGAGCTTGCGCTGCTTGAGCTTGTCGGCCTCGGAGTCCGGGACCGGGTCCATCTTGGGCGCCTTCACGAACTCCTGCGGGTCGACACAGGAGATGGGCGCCGACTTGCCGACACCGCGCGGGTCGAAGCCGACGAAGTCGTACGCCTTGGACACGTTCGTCCACAGCGGGTTCTTCGTGGTGACCCGGCGCGGGAAGCGCAGACCCGAGCCGCCCGGACCGCCCGGGTTGTAGACGAGGGCGCCCTGGCGCTCCTTCTTCGTACCCGTGTTGCCGATACGGTCGACGGCGAGCTTGATCTGCTTGCCGTTCGGCTTGGCGTAGTCGAGCGGCACACTGACCCAGCCGCACTGGATGGGCTTCTCCAGCCCCCAGTCCTCAGGGCAGTCCTGCCACTTGATGCCCTTCTTCGCCGCCTTCGCGGCGGCGACGGCGACACCCTTGGCCTCGCGGTCCTGGACCGTGCGGGTCTCAGCGGCACTGGCGGCCGGCGCGGTGACGGCGCCGGCTATCAGAGTCGCCGTGACGAGCGCTCCGGCAGAACCGAACGCAGCCGCCCGCCTCGTCGGTCTCATACCTCTCAAGAGGGAACTCCCCGTACATCGTTGCGAAGTTTCGAATGGTCACGGGGATCCTCGTGCCTGTGAGGCATCTGAGAACAGAGGAGCGGAGGGTTCTTTACTAATCCGATAACCGGTACAGAGTGTCCTGTTGATCGGAGTCCGGCTCAACCGTCCAGCTCGGCAAGGGCCTTGTCCAGCACGCGCCGCAGCCGCAGCGCATCGGGCGCGAGCGCGCTGACCAGCACGGCCGGTCCGGCGAGCGGAGTGAGCGCGGCGGACTCGCCCCACACCCTCGGCTCGGGCACCCGTTCAGTGAATTCCGGTCGTACGACGACGAGTTGCCCCAAGGCACGGTACCCGCCCAGCACGGCGGGACCGTCCCAGCCGCCGGGCGCCCCCGGCCCGCAGGCCACCTCCTGGTCGAGCAGCGGACGCCCGTCCAGCCGCAGGGTGAGCCGGCTGCTCAACCGCCCGGGTTCCTCCCCGACCCGGCCGAGCACCTGCTCCTCGCGGAACACCAGGCGGGCCCCGGCGGCGAGTTCGACCGACGTCGACACGCACAGGTCACTTCCCTGTGCGGAGATCAACTGCTCGGGCAGCCAATGGAGTTCGCCCCCGGCCGCGACCTCGATCCGTACGTCGTAACGGGCCTCGCCCTTGCTCTGCCCCGGCAGGGCGATGGTCGCGGCGGCCGACCCGAGGCGCAGTCGCGCGCCTTCGCCGACCTCCGCCTCCACGGCGAAACGGTCACCGCCGAGCGGTCCGCTCATGGCGCCGACCAGCATCACCCGCGCCTCGTCTCCGCTGCCCCGGGTGCGGCGCAGCGCCAGCGGGCCCTCGCTCTCCAGTACCGGCAGGGCCGTGCCACCCCGCCCGTCGGCGCGGGCCGCGATCCGTGCGGTCGCCTTGACCCCGGCCGTCGTCATACCGCCCACGCCGCGTGCTTCTCCCTGACCCAGGCGGCGACCTCCGTGACCCCGGCCTCGCTCCTGAGCGACTGGAACACCACCGGCAGCTCCGCCCGCTGCGCCTTGGCGTCCGCCGCCATGCGCGTGAGGTCGGAGCCGACGTAGGGGGCGAGGTCCGTCTTGTTGACGACCAGGAGGTCCGCGGTGGTGACTCCCGGGCCGCCCTTGCGTGGGATGTCGTCCCCGCCGGCCACGTCGATCACGAAGATCTGCGCGTCGACGAGCCCCTTGGAGAAGGTGGCGGTGAGGTTGTCACCGCCGGACTCGACGAGAATGAGGTCGAGGGGGCCGACCTCGTCCTCCAGATCCTCCACGGCTTCGAGGTTCGCGGAGATGTCGTCCCGGATCGCGGTGTGCGGGCAGGCGCCCGTTTCGACGGCGGTGATCCGCTCGGGCGGCAGCACGGCCTCGCGGAGCAGGAACTCGGCGTCCTCCCGGGTGTAGATGTCATTGGTGACGACGGCGAGGGAGAGCTCGTCGCGCAGGGCCCGGCACAGCGCGGCGACAGTGGCCGTCTTGCCGGACCCGACCGGTCCGCCGAGCCCTATCCGGAGGGCGCGGCGGGTGCCGTCGGGCCGGTGCGCGTCCGCGCTGACGGCGGAGGGGCCGTCGTGGGAGTGACCGTGGCCGAGATGCATGAGAGCGGCTCCTTGTGTGTAGCTGTTTCCATCGTCGTCGTACGGGGGCGAAAAACACTCACGAGGCGAACAACCGCACAGGCCACCCCGCATGTACCTCCGCCCCCACTTCCAACAGCGGAGCGGAAGCCGCAGGCAAGGCGTCCACCCCACCCACGACCGCCTCCCGCGCCGCCTCGACCGCCGCCCCCACCACCCGGTCCACCTCCGGCGCCAACCGCGCCAACACCCCGGTCGCCTCGAACGGATCAAGGCTCAGCAACCGCACCACCGCACCGGCCGGCCCACTGATCCCCTCGTACGCGGCGCAGTACGCCACGTCATCCGCTCCAAGTCCCGCCGCCCGCGCCGTCACCCCCAACACCACCGGCTGATGCGCCCCCTTGGGGAACTCCCGGGCCACCGCGTCGAGTTCGTCCGACGGCCAGGTCGCCCGAGCCGCCCGCATCAACTGCCGCCCCAGCTTCCGCGAGGCGCCCCGCAGGGCGAGGGACGGCGTCCGGGCATCGGCGGCGGCATCCAGTTCGACCGGATCCACGCCGAGCGCGGCGGCGGCAGCCAGGGCGGCCGACACCAGTCCGGCGGTGTGCAGCCGCCCTTGGCAGAACGCCTCCAGCCCGTCCACCCCTCTGATGCGCCCGGCCTTGACGGCCGCCTCGGCCCCGCCGGAGTGCGCATGCCCTCCGGCGGGAAAACGACCGTCGGCCAGGATGAGAAGCGCCGCCCTAGACATCACGGCCCCCGGAAGACCGGCAGACGCCGGAGGACCGGCAGACGCCGTAGGACCGATGGGCTCCATGAGCCCGACAGGCTCCGTAGGCCCGGCAGACGCCGTGATCGCGGCCGGACTCAGCGGACATCACGAACCCCATGAATCCCCGCACCCCTTGAACTCTCTGGACGCATGGCGGCCTCAGAAGAGGAAGTAACGCTGGGCCATGGGCAGTTCGGCGGCGGGCGTGGCCTCCACCAGCTCCCCGTCGATGTGCACGGCGAAGCTGTCGGGGTCGACGCGCACCTCGGGTCGGGCGTCGTTCTCGCGCATGTCGGCCTTGGTGACCCCACGCGTCGACTCGATCGCCACGAACCGCTTCCCCAGCGACAGCCGCTCCGGCAACCCGTCCTCGATGGCCAGCGGCGCCACGAAGTTGAACGAGTTGGAGGCGGGCGCCCGCCCGATCGCCCCGTACATGGGGCGGGGAAGGATCGGCTGCGGCGTCGGGATGGAGGCGTTGGCGTCGCCCATCTGCGCGTACGCGATCTGCCCGCCCTTGATCACGAGCTGCGGCTTGACCCCGAAGAACGCGGGCTCCCACACCACGAGGTCGGCGAGCTTGCCGCTCTCGACGGACCCGATCTCCCGGGCGAGGCCCTGCGCCAGCGCCGGGTTGATCGTGTACTTGGCGACATATCGACGTACGCGGTGGTTGTCCGCGCGTCCGTCGCCCGGCAGCGCGCCCCGCCGCCGCTTCATCACATGCGCCGTCTGCCAGGTCCGCAGGATGACCTCGCCGACCCGGCCCATGGCCTGGGAATCGGAGGAGATGATCGAGATGGCGCCCAGGTCGTGGAGGATGTCCTCGGCCCCGATCGTGGACGGCCGGATGCGGGACTCCGCGAAGGCCAGGTCCTCGGGGACCGCCGCGTTGAGGTGGTGGCAGACCATCAGCATGTCGAGGTGTTCCTCGGCGGTGTTGACGGTGTAGGGCCGGGTCGGGTTGGTGGAGCTGGGCAGGACGTGCGGCTCCGAGACCACGGTCATGATGTCGGGCGCGTGCCCGCCGCCCGCGCCCTCGGTGTGGTACGCGTGGATGCCCCGACCCGCGATCGCGGCGAGCGTGTCACCGACGAACCCGGCCTCGTTGAGCGTGTCCGTGTGGATGGCGACCTGGATGCCGGTCCGGTCGGCGACCGTCAGGGACGCGTCGATGACGGCCGGCGTCGAACCCCAGTCCTCGTGCAGCTTCAGACCCAGTGCCCCACCCCGGATCTGGGACAGCATCGCCTCGTGCGAGACGGTGTTGCCCTTCCCCAGGAAGCCGATGTTGAGCGGGTACTGCTCCATGGCCTCCAGCATCCGGGCCAGGTGCCAGGGACCGGGCGTGACGGTGGTGGCCTTCGAGCCCTCGGCCGGGCCCGTACCGCCGCCGACGAGCGTCGTGATACCCGCCGACAGGGCCTCGTCCGCGATCTGCGGGCAGATGAAGTGCACGTGCGCGTCGATGGCGCCGGCGGTGACGATCCTCCCGTTGCCCGCGATGATCTCCGTCTCGGGGCCGATGACCAGATGGGGATGGACCCCGTCCATGGTGTCGGGGTTGCCCGCCTTGCCGATGCCGGTGATCCGGCCGTCGCGGATGCCGATGTCGGCCTTGACGATGCCCCAGTGGTCGATGATCACCGCGCCGGTGATGACCGTGTCCGGGGTGCCGTCTGCGCGCGTAGCACGCGCCTGGCCCATGGATTCGCGGATGACCTTGCCGCCGCCGAACACGGCCTCGTCACCGGCGAGGCCGGGCCCGCCGGAGCGGTCCTCCTCGATCTCGACGAGCAGATCGGTGTCGGCGAGCCGGATGCGGTCACCGGTGGTCGGGCCGAACAGGTCGGCGTACGCGGCACGCGAGATCTCAGGCATCGAGGGCACCTCCGGTCTCCCCGCGCAGTCCGGGCACGACACGGGCGCCGCTGAGCGGTACGAGTTCGACGTCGACGGGGATCCCGGGCTCGAAGCGCACGGCGGTGCCGGCGGCGACGTTCAGCCGCTTGCCGCGCGCGGCGGCACGGTCGAACTCCAGGCCGGGGTTGGCCTCGGCGAAGTGGTAGTGGGAGCCGACCTGGACGGGCCGGTCGGCGGCGTTGAGGACGGTCAGCCGAGTGATCTCACGGCCCTCGTTGTAGACGATCGGGCCTGAGTCGAAGAGGATCTCTCCGGGAATCATCGAGACCCCTCTCAGACGATCGGGTCGTGGACGGTGACGAGCTTGGTGCCGTCCGGGAAGGTCGCCTCGACCTGGACGTCGTGGATCATCTCGGGGATGCCCTCCATGACGTCGTCCCGGGTGAGCAGCTTCCGGCCGGACGCCATGAGTTCGGCCACCGTACGACCGTCCCGCGCGCCTTCGAGGATGTGCGCCGTGATCAGGGCGACGGCCTCCGGGTGGTTCAGCTTCAGCCCGCGGGCCCGGCGCTTCTCGGCCACATCCGCCGCCACATGGATCAGCAGCCTCTCCTGCTCGTGCGGGGTCAGTTGCACGGCGTCCACCTCACATCCTCGCTCCGGACCGTGCGGGGTCCGGTTGCCGCGGCCCCCGGCGAAATCGCTGGTGGCGTGGCCGCAGGCTAATTGGGTGGCGTTTCAGCGACGTTAACCGACGCGTGATCCAGCCGCGTCGACCCCGGCCATGAAGTCCAGCATCCGGCGGTTGGTCTCCTCGGCGTGGTCGATCTGCGGCCCGTGGCCGGTGTCGGAGATGATCTCGGCTCGGGCGCCCGGTATCAGACGCGGGACCCGCTCCCGTTGCCGCTGTGGGTGGACGAGGAGGCTGCGCCTGCCGAGGAGCAGGTAGAGCGGGGTGCGGATGGTGGACAGTTCGGCCTCGGTCAGGGGCAGCGGGGCCGGTCGGCGGATGCGATAGGCGCGGACCGCCGCCCTGATCATCGTGCGCAGCTCCGGTACGACGAGGACCGGCTGTTCCAGCCAGGCCGCCAGGCGCGGGCGCAGCGCCTTGGGCGCGAAGGTCGCGAAGAGGCTGACGAAGATCCAGACGAAGAAGCGCAGCCCCACCTTCTCCAGGCCGCCGGGGTCGAGGAGCGTGACCGAGGCGAGGCGGCCGGGCCTGCGGTGCGCCTGGTTCAGGACGAGCCAGCCGCCGTAGGAGCTGCCGACGAGGTGGACGCGGTCGAGGCCGAGTCCGGCGAGCGTCTCGTCCAGCCACTGGGCGGCGTGTTCGGGCTGGTGAATGGGGGCGTACTGGACGCTGCGGCCGGGGTCGCCGGGCGTGTCGAGGGCGTAGACGGGGCGCTCGGCGCTGAGGTCGGGTGTGTTCGGGTACCACATGGCCGAGCAGGAGCCCGCTCCGTGGATCAGTACGACGGGTGTGCGGGACCGGGCCTCCGGGGCGGCGGGGCCGTAGCGGTACACGTGGGTGAGGCCGAAGGAGGTCTCCACGTCCCGTTCCTCGATCGCGGTCGCCCCCAAGGCGTAGACCACGTCGCAGGCCTCGAAGTAGCGGTCGCGCCGGGCGTCGCTCACGTAACGGCCGACGTCGGCCTGGGTGGTGCGGGCAGTGGTCTCGGACACGGCCACCTCCGGGAGCTCAGTTTCGTGATACGAACGTACCACGATATTGGTACGGCTGTATCATCAAAGGACCCGGCAAGACACTCCCCAGGGCCGTACCAGCGGGAACGAGAAGCGGAGGACCGGCGTATGCCCAAGCGCGTGGATCACACCGAACGGCGCACCGAGATCGCCGAGGCGCTCGTACGGGTCGCCGGGCGACGCGGGCTGCATGCCGTGGGGATGCGCGACGTGGCAGCGGAGGCCGGGGTGTCACTGCGGCTGGTGCAGTACTACTTCGAGACGAAGGAGAAGCTGCTGCTCTTCGGACTGGAGCGGCTGGCGGAGAGATTCGGGGAGCGTGTGACTGCCCGCGTCCGGGCCGCCGGGGACGACCCGGGCCCGCGCGCGACGATCGAGGCGCTGCTGCTGGCGGCCCTGCCGACCGACGAGGAGAGCCGTACGTTCCACCTTCTGTACACCTCGTACGCCGTCCTGTCGGTGAACGACCCGGCTCTCGCCGCCCAGCCCTTCATCAGGAACCCCGACGCCGCCGAGGACGCCGTGACCGACCTCCTCCGGCGGGCGCAGGAGACGGGTCTGCTCGACCCCGCCCTGGACGCGCGACGGGAGGCGATCGGTCTGCTCGCCATGTCCGCGGGACTCGGCACCGGCGTCCTGGTCGGCCAGCGCGGCCCGGAGTCCGCCGCGGCGGTACTGGAGTATCAGCTCGACCGGCTGTTCCACGCCCCTGCGAGCGGCGCCTAGCGCTCCGGAACCGACCGGGTCACCCCTACGACTACACGGTTACGGCTACGGCTACGACGCCCCGCTCCCCCGGTGCTCCGCCGTGATCCCGAACCGCTGCTGCTCGCGCGGGGCCGACGCGACCTCGCGGACGCCGGAGACCGCGCTGACGACCGGCTCCTCGGCGGGCTCCTGGAGCGCTTCGAGCTGCTCCAGGTCGGCGGCCGAGACCAGGGCGACGAGGGGCTTTCCGTGCCGCGTCACGACGACGCGTTCGCCGCCGTAGACCACCCGGTTGATCAGATCGGCGAGCTCAGCCCTGGCTTGCGTCACCGGAATCTCGTAGGCCATGCAGTCCAGCTTAGACCGGGTGCCGCGCCGCTCCCCGAGCGGAAGATCCCATTCTGGTCCGCGGCGAACGCATCGTTCGTACGATCTGACACAGCCTCCCGCAGGAGGCGTTCATGACAACCGAACACAGAGGGGGACGCATGTCCAGCCTTTCCAGGCGTTCGCTGCTCGGGTACTCGGGGACGGCGGCAGCGGGGGCGGTGCTCGCGTCGAGCGGGACCGCACAGGCGGCCGAGACAGCGACGGCGGACACGAGTGCGAGCACGGCCGCCGCGAGCGACACGGCGGCCGTGGAGTTCCCGCCCGGCACCGAGTTCTCCGGTAACTCCGGCCTGAGCGTGCCGGAGGAGGACGCCTACTACTACCTCAAGATCGGCTTCACCGTGGAGATCTCCTCGATAAACGGCGACACGGCACCGGCGGAGAACAACGTCACCCCCGCCGAGATCGCGAACGCCCTTTCCGAGTTCGCGGTCTCGAAGGGCTGGCCGCCGATCACCTTCTCGGGCAGACCGGCCCCCGTGGCCATCAACTGACCCCGCCCGGCCCGCACACCACGGCGCCCCGGACCATCCCGGGATGCTGTTGGTTTATTCGGGGCCGTGCGTGACGTCGGCCTTCGAGACCTGGTTGTGGTCTTGAAGGCCGACGTTGTCGTATGGGGTGGGTGCGGATGTCGATGCAGCCGAAGGGGTCTGGGGAGATCCCGGCGGAGACGGTGCGGGTGGCGCGGGCCGCGTTCCCGAAGGGGAGCCTGGCCATGCGGCTGCGGGACGAGTTGGGGCCGATGTTCACGGATGAGGAGTTCGCGGACCTCTTCCCCGCCCGGGGGCGTCCTGCCTGGTCACCCGCCGGGCTGGCACTGGTGTCGGTATTGCAGTTCGTCGAGGGGCTGACCGACCGGCAGGCGGCGGAGGCGGTGCGGGCACGGATCGATGTCAAGTACGCGCTCGGGCTTGAGCTGGACGGTCCGGGCTTCGATTTTTCGGTGCTGTCGGAGTTTCGGGACCGGCTGGCTCGGGTGGACGGCGGGCGGCGGGTGCTGGACGGCGTCCTGGCCGCGGCCCGGGAGAAAGGGCTGCTCAAGAGGGCGGGGCGGGCCCGCACGGACTCCACGCATGTGTTGTCGACGGCGCGTGAGCTGTGCTGGCTGGAGATGGTGGCGGAGACCTTGCGGTCGGCGTTGAACGCGCTGGCGCAGGCGGCACCGGACTGGCTGGCCGGTGCCGCCGAGCCCGACTGGTTCCGGCACTACGCGACCAGGGCCGAGGACAGCCGGTTCCCCACCGGCCGCGCGAAGCGGGACGAGGTGGGGACGCGGATCGGCCGGGACGGAACACACCTGCTGACGGCTGTCTTCGCGTCCGGCGCCCCCGAGGCTCTGCGCCGGCTCGCGGAGGTGGAAACCCTGCGGAAGGTGTGGGTCCAGCACTTCCACCAGGTGGAGGGCGAGGTGAGGCGGCGGAGCCCAAAAGACCGCCCGCCGGGCGCGTTGCGCCTGGTCACCCCGTATGACACCGACGCGCGTGGCAGTGTCAAACGCGACACGATGCGGGACGGTTACAAGGTCCACCTCACCGAGACCTGTGAGCCGGACACCCCGAACCTGATCACGAACGTCGCCACGACGGTGGCCACCGTCCAGGACCGGTCGATGGCCGAGACGATCCACAACCAACTCGCCTCGCGTGACTGCGTACCCGGCGAGCACTGGGTCGATGCCGGCTATCCCACCGGCGCGGCCCTGGTCAGCGCAAAGCGCGACCACGGCATCGCGCTGCACGGCCCTCTCCAGGCCGACAGCAGTGCCCAGGCCGGTGCGAACAGTGGCTTCGGTCAGGACGCCTTCACCATCGACTGGGAGAACGGGAAGGCTGCCTGTCCCGGCGGCAAGACCAGCATCCGCTGGGGCGAGAGGCTTTCCCAGCGCGGGCAGCCCGTGCTCGAAGTGCAGTTCTCCGTACTCGACTGCCGCCCGTGCTCGTTGCGGAAGGCATGCATCAACTCGCCCAACGGCACACGTCGCTCGCTGCGGCTACGTCACCACGACGAACACCACGCGCTCCAGGCGGCCAGAGCCGAGCAGACGAGCGATGAATGGAAGGGACGCTACAAGGTCCGGGCTGGGGTCGAGGGCACCATCGCCCAGGCTGTTCAAAGCTGCGGACTGCGCCGATCCCGCTACCGGGGTCTGGTGAAGACCAGCCTCCAGCACCAGCTCACCGGCGCGGCGATCAACCTCGCCCGCATCGACGCCCACCTCGCCGGTAGACCACGAGCCCGCACCCGCACCAGCCACTTCGCAGCACTTCGCCCCGCCGACCAAACAATCGACGAGGCGAAGTAGTAGGCCCCGAATAAACCAACAGCATCCCATCCCGGTCCGGGGCGCCGTCGCATGCCGGTCGCTCCACGTCGCGTGGGGGGCGCTCACGTCTCATGCCGATCGCCCGTACGTCGCACATCAGTTGGTTCAGCCACTCCGAGAACGCCGTTTCGCTCCGGCGCACCCCTCTCCATCCACTCCGGCGCACCCCTCCCCACCCGCTCCGAGTGTTCCCCTCCCCGTTCGCTCTCAGCGTCCCCCCTCCCGACCCCTCTCGTACGTCCTGTACATTCTGTACAGAAGTTGATCTGAGGAGGCCCGCGCAATGCCCGCGAACCGACCATCAGCCCGCCATGTGCTGCCCGAGTTCACCGAACGCACGAGCGCGGGCAACCGGACGATGGATCCGTACTCGAAGCTGCTGGAGGAGCGGATCGTGTTCCTCGGGACACAGATCGACGACACCTCGGCGAACGATGTGATGGCGCAGTTCATGCACCTCGAGTACCAGGCCCCGGACCGGGACATCTCCCTCTACATCAACTCGCCCGGCGGCTCGTTCAGCGCGATGACGGCGCTGTACGACACGATCCGGTTCGTCACCTGCGATGTGGAGACCATCTGCCTGGGGCAGGCGGGGTCGTCCGCCGCCGTGTTGTTGGCGGCGGGGACGCCTGGCAAGCGATACGTCCTGCCGGGAGCGCGCGTGATGATCCATCAGCCGGCGTTCAGCGAGCCGATGCAGGGGCAGACCAGCGATCTGGTGATCCAGGCGGAGGAGTTGATGCGCAACCGGCGGAAGCTGGAGGAGATGCTCGTACGGCACACAGGGCAGAGCCCGGAGCGGATCAACGCCGACATCGAGCGGGACAAGATCCTCGACGCCCGGGCGGCGGTGGAGTACGGCCTGGCCGATCGAGTGATACCGAGCCGCAAGGCCTCGCGTACGCCCCCCGGCGCGAGGTGAGCGGCCGATGCTCCCACCCGAGTTGCCGCCGTTGCCCGCTCTCACGCGCGCCGAGGCGGAATTGATCGACCGTTATCTGGACGTGGTCGACCTGCTGGGCCGGATCAATCCGGCCCGCCCCGGCGACATCTATCGCGGACTGCGGGCGGCGCAGGCGCTCGTCGGCAAGGCGACCGCCCTGCGCAACGCGCTCGAACTGATGCACAGGCGGGGGGAGAACGAGGTGCACGCCCCCACCCTCGCGCGGGCGCTACGGGTCCTCGACGGCGAACGGCGCGCCGCGCGGGTCGCACTGCCGCCCACGGCGGAGACAACGGAGAGTTGACCGCCCCGGCCACCCCCAGTCGGCCCTCGGCCGCCACCCGATTGTCCCTGTCCGCCCCCAAGTGCCCACAAATACCCCCAATCGCCCCCCAGGACAGAAGACCGACCGGCATGGGTGGCGCGTGCGACCCGGGTGGCCGGTCTGAACGGAGTCCGGGTCGCGCGCCGTACTGAGTGGCGTCCGGCCCGGGCCGGGAGCAGAGGGAGGGCATCGGCGCGACGACGCACTCGCTCATCTCGCTCCAGGCCCCGTGGAGTTGTGCGACATGCCTGCTTCCGGGCCGGAATGCGGTATTCCGGTGGTGGCGCGAGGCTCCTCGATCGGGTGGACATCTCTGGCGAAATCGCCCCGCGCATCCGAATATGCAAGTGGTGAGTAACGCCACAAATCACTGATTCCGTTGGGATTTTCGGACTTCCGTACGTCAAGATCCCTTCCTGACGACAAGCCCCCGCCACAGCGGCGGGGCGATCCGGGCGGACGCCGAGTCCTGCCGCCGTCCGGATGACCGGTCGACAGAAGTGCACCGGCAGGAGTGGAGGACCCAAGCACGACGGGTCGCCGGAGCGGTCAAGCCATGACCGTGCCGAGCAGCCCTTGGGGTGAAGCCGCATCCGCGGCCGGGCAACTTCGCCAGCCCGAATCCGACAGGTCATCCTTCACAGGCGGCTGACGAAGGGTTGCGCATGACTGCGCTCAATCGTGTCCCGTCGCTGTTGACCCGGGCCGGTACGGCCTCGGCTCTGACCATCGCCGCCGTGGGCGGCAGCATCGTGGTCCCGGGCGTCGCATCCGACGCCGAGGCCGCCACCGTGGCGTCGAAGGCACTCAAGGTCGCGGCTTCCAAGAAGGGCTCGCCCTACCGGTGGGGCGCCACGGGTCCCAGCAGGTTCGACTGCTCGGGGCTGACGCTCTACTCGTTCAAGAAGGCGGGCAAGAAGCTGCCCCGGACGGCCCAGCAGCAGTACAACAAGACGAAGCACATCTCCGCGAGCAACCGCAAGCTCGGAGACCTCGTCTTCTTCCACTCGGGCTCGAGCGTCTACCACGTCGGTATCTACGCGGGGAAGGGAAAGATCTGGCACTCGCCGAAGACCGGTGACGTCGTCCGGCTCCAGAAGATCTGGACGAAGAGCGTCTGGTACGGCCGAGTCC
>NZ_AEJC01000084.1 GCF_000317595.1 Streptomyces ipomoeae 91-03
CTTGAGGTCCCACTCCAGGGGCGAGCGGTTGTCCCAGACGGAGGCCAGCTCGCGAAGCCCGGGATGGACTTGGCGGCCATGGAGCCGATGGGACCGGCGGAGATGAGGTTGCAGCGGATGTTCTGCTTGCCCAGGTCACGCGCCATGTAGCGGCTGGTGGCCTCCAGGGCGGCCTTGGCGGGGCCCATCCAGTCGTACTGCGGCCAGGCGTACTGCGCGTCGAAGGTGAGGCCGACCACGGAGCCGCCGTTCTGCATCAGCGGCAGACAGGCCATGGTGAGCGACTTCAGGGAGTACGCCGAGACGTGCATGGCGGTGGCGACGGACTCGAACGGCGTGTTGAGGAAGTTGCCGCCGAGGGCGTCCTGCGGGGCGAAGCCGATGGAGTGGACGACGCCGTCGAGGCCGCCGAGTTCCTCACCGACGATGTCGGCGAGCCGCCCGAGGTGCTCGTCGTTGGTGACGTCGAGCTCGATGACCTTGGTGGGCTTGGGGAGCTTCTTGGCGATGCGCTCGGTCAGGGTGGGCCGCGGGAACGCGGTCAGGATGATCTCGGCGCCCTGCTCCTGGGCGAGCTTGGCGGTGTGGAAGGCGATGGAGGACTCCATCAGCACACCGGTGATCAGGACGCGCTTGCCGTCGAGGATTCCGCTCATGGTTCAGTGACCCATTCCCAGTCCGCCGTCTACGGGGATGACGGCTCCAGTGATGTACGAGGCGTCGTCCGAGGCGAGGAACCGCACCGTCGCGGCGATCTCCTCGGGCTGCGCGTACCGGCCGAGCGGCACCTGCGAGACGATGTTCGCGCGCTGCTCGTCGGTCAGCACCTGGGTCATGTCGGTGTCGACGAAGCCCGGCGCGACGACGTTGAAGGTGATGTTGCGCGACCCCAGTTCGCGGGCGAGGGAGCGCGCGAAGCCGACGAGACCGGCCTTGGAGGCGGCGTAGTTCGCCTGGCCGGGCGAGCCGTACAGCCCGACGACCGACGAGATCAGCACGACGCGGCCCTTCTTGGCGCGCAGCATGCCGCGGTTGGCGCGCTTGACGACGCGGAAGGTGCCGGTGAGGTTGGTGTCGAGGACGGACGTGAAGTCCTCCTCCGACATCCGCATCAGGAGCTGGTCCTTGGTGACGCCCGCGTTGGCGATCAGAACCTCGACCGGACCGTGCTCGGCCTCGATCTCCTTGTAGGCCTGCTCCACCTGCTCGGAGTCGGTGATGTCGCACCTGACCGCGAGGCAGCCCAGCTCCGCCAGGGCGGCCGGCGGCTCACCCGAGCGATATGTGTACGCGACCTTGTCGCCGTTCTCGGCGAACGCGCGGGCGATGGCGAGGCCGATGCCCCGGTTGCCTCCGGTGACGAGAACCGAGCGGCTCAACGGATCACCCTTTCCATAGCGGTCTGCCACACCTGCCCGAATGCCCGGGCGGCAGGCGGTTTCATCGAAAACCTATCGGTCCGGTCCGTCGTGTGGGCATTCGGGCAGTGACAGTGGCACGCGCCGCCCGCTGTCGGATCCCTACAGTCGCTGCCGCCGGTCAGTCGGCCATGCCGGGCGCGTGGGCGGACAGCCCGGCCTCCCAGTGCCTGTTCATGCCGCCGCGGGGTTTCCGCAGCACTTCTTGTACTTGCGCTGCGAGCCACACCAGCAGGGGCCGTTCCGGGGCGGGGGCCAGTCGGCCACCAGCCCCAAGCGGGCGAGTTCGGCGGCGTAGGCCGAGCGGGTGTCCGGCGCGTCGGGGGCTTCGCCGCCCTCCGCCGCCGCATGGGACTCCAGGCCGCTCACGGTCGCACGGCCCACGGCGAGGTGTGCGGCCCCCGCCTCGGACAGCTCCCTCAGTGTGCGTTCGACCTGCCGCCGGTGGTCGGCGTGATCGGTGCCGTAGTCGTCCGCTGCTCTCGGCCAGCGTGCCAGGAGTCTGCTGAACTCCTCCGGCGACCAGTACAGAACACACGTACTCCTCGAAGCCGCCGTGCGTACGGGTCGGCTCCCGCCCCTGAGTTGGTTCGGCAACTCCTCGATCGCGGTCTCCAGCGCCTCGGGAACGCCGTTCACGAGCTGCATGAGCCGGAGCGGATCATGCATCTCGTCCAGCGGCGTCACACGGCCGAGGAAGGAGGCGGCACGCCGCTCGTGCAGCACGTCGGCCACCTCGTCCCAGTCGTCGTGCGGCTCGCCGAGCAGCCGTCGCACCCGGTGGCGGCCGATGACGAGCGTCTCGATGTCGTAGTGGTGCGGGTCGGCTTCCACCGTGTCCACGGTCACCGGCGTACTCGCGCCGAGGGCATGCGCGATGCCCGCGGTGAACCACTCGGCTGCCGTGACCGTCTCGTCCGCCGCCTCGAAGGCCTCCGCGACGAAGTTCCAGGCGCCGGCGTCCCGGGGATGCCGCCTGCGGAACGCGGCGGCTGCCGCGCGGGCGTCCTCGCTCCGTCCGGCGTCCCACAGCACACCGATGCGGTAGGCGTCCACCAGGTCCGGTTCGGAGCAGTTCCCCGCCGTCTCCGCGTCCAGCAGTCGCTCGTACAGAGCGATGGCGCGGTCGTACTCGCCCGCGTCGCTCCACGCGTCCGCGGCCTCCAGGAGCAGTTCCTCACGCTCCTCGGGATGCCGCTCCGCCAGCTCCTCGCACTCCTGTGCGACTTTGGCGTGGTCGGCCAGGGATGGGGGCGCGATGGCCCTGAGGGCGGGCGTTCGCTCGCTGCCGTGCGCCTTCTTGTTGTTCTTGCTGTGCTTGCCGCCGGTACGGCGCTTGCTGGACATGAGCCCACCGTAGGGCGGGCGAAGTCGACGACGCCTGGAAAGCCGACAGGATCACCGGCGAGTGAGCCGTGGTCGCTCCAATTGGCCGGTGAGTGCTCGACTCGGCCGGTTGAGCGCTCCCACCGGGTAGGCCATGCCTCCACCGGTATCTGTCGCCGACAGCCCACGCCGGCTTTTTGGACCAGTTGGGCCGGTGCGCTTTGGCCCTGTCCTCCGGACCATGACCGCACAAGGGTGAGAGGACCTTCAACCTCGCGGAGATTCTGTTGAGTATCGCGTTCCTGCTGACCACCCTGGTCATGGTGGTCACCCCTGGCACCGGCGTGGTGTACACCCTCGCCGCCGGGCTGTCACACGGCCGCCGTGCGAGCGTGGTGGCCGCGATCGGCTGCACCCTCGGCATCGTGCCGCACCTGGTGGCGACGATCACCGGTCTCGCCGCGCTGCTGCACACCAGCGCCGTCGCCTACGAGGTGGTGAAGTACCTCGGTGTCGGCTATCTGCTGTACATGGCGTGGGCGACACTGCGTGACAAGGCCGCGCCGGCCGTCGAGGAAGAGGCCGAGCCGCGGTCGGCGGCCCGCGTGATTGTCTCCGGAGTGTTGATCAACCTGCTCAACCCGAAACTCACGATGTTCTTCGTCGCGTTCCTCCCCCAGTTCGTCCCCGTCGGCGAGCCCGGCTCCCTCGGCATGATGCTCCGGCTCAGCGCCGTCTTCATGGCACTGACCTTCGTTGTCTTCACCGCGTACGGCATGTGCGCCGCGGCCGTGCGCGACCGCGTGCTGGCCCGGCCGCGGATGCTGACCGGCATCCGCCGGGTGTTCGCCGCCTGCTTCGTGGGCCTGGGCGCACGGCTGGCGGTGGCGTGAGATGCGCTTCCGGCACGCGGACGCGATCTGGTCCGACTACCCCGAACTCGTCGCGGGCGCGCTCCACGCCACCGGCGTCGGTCGCGCCGCCGACGTCGGCCCGCGCGTCGCGGAGTACACCGCCCGCGCCGAGGCCCGGCTGGCCGGCACCTCCGAAGGCCGGTTCCCCGAAGTGCTGGCCTGGCGGCGGGCCTTCGCCCGGATGGGGCTGAAGCCGACACAGTACCGATGCGCCTCGGAGTCGCTGCTACGGCGGCTGCGGAAGGAGGGGACGCTGCCGCGTATCCACCCGGTGGTCGACCTGTGCAACGCGATCTCCGTCGCGTACGCGGTCCCGGTCGCGGTCCTCGACGCCGACCGCATCGCCGGCCCGCTGCTCGAGGTGCGCCACGCCCACGGTGACGAGCGCTACACGACCTTCAGCGGCGACACCGAGCACCCAGCGCCCGGCGAGGTGACGTATGCCGACTCCGCCGGGCGGGCGCATGCTCGCCGCTGGACCAACCGGCAGAGCGGCCACTCCGCGGTCGGTGACCACACCAGCCGGGTCCTCGTGGTGGCGGAGGCCATGCATGACGGCGGTACGGAGACCGTTTTCGAGGTGATGAAGACGATCGCCGAGGAACTCGCCGCCCGCTGGGGGACCGCCCCCGCGACAGCTGTTCTCACCTCATCCGCAAGGGAGTTCCTCCTCGGCGGCTAGTCGCTGGTCAGCGCCCGGGCGTCGCAGCGACGCATGACACCATGAGTCCGGTGAACGAGGGGGAACGGGTGACGAGCGGCACTGCTGCGGCGTCCACGGCGGCAGCCGCGTCAGCGGATGCCGGACCCCCTGCTCACGGCTCCGACTTTCTGCAGCTGGACGCCAGGGACGCGCCCGCAGGCGGTAAGGCGGACTGGCTGGCACGGCAGCTGCGGCAGGCGATAGCCGACGGCCGGCTGGCCGTCGGCAGCAGACTGCCGCCCACCCGGGTACTCGCCGCCGAACTACGCGTCTCCCGGGGCGTGGTCACCGAGGCGTACCGGCGGCTCACCGAGGACGGCCATGTCGAGGGGCGCCGGCGCGGCGGCACGGTGGTGGTGGCGGCGCCACCCGCTTCCCCGCAGGCGCCCGCCGCGTCCGGGCCGTCCCGGGGTACCGCCCCGGCCCGCGGTCACGGCGCCGACCGGACCGTACCGCCCGCGCTTTTCAACGGCGAGCCCGGCGCCGATGTCTTCGACGTGCTGCGCGCCACCCACGCCCGCATCGACCTCACCCCCGGCCGGCCCGACCTCTCCGCCTTCCCCCGCGCGGCCTGGCTGCGCGCCGAACGGGCCGTGCTCGCCGAGCTGCCCGCCGGGAACCTCGGATACGGCGACCCCCGCGGTGCCCCGCGGCTGCGCCGCGCCGTCGCCGGCTGGCTGGCGCGCAGCCGCGGCATCCAGATCGAGCCGGACGAAGTACTGATCGTCGCCGGCACCGCGCAGGCGCTCACCCTGCTGCACCCCGTGCTGCGGGCAGACGGCATCACCAGCGTCGCGGTGGAGGACCCCGGCTCGCTCGGAACCCGCCAGCATCTGCAGAGCGGAGAGCTGGCCACCCCACCCGTACCGGTCGATGACCAGGGCCTGCGCGTCGACGCACTGCGCGCCACCAGCGCCCCCGCGGTACTGATCACACCCGCCCATCAGTTCCCCACCGGCGTCGTGACCAGCGGCGAGCGGCGCCGTGAGCTCCTGCGCTGGGCGGCGGACGGCGGGCTGGTCGTGGAGGACGACTATGACGCGGAGCACCGCTACGACCGGCCACCGGTGCCCGCGCTGCGCTCACAGCTCGCCGACCGGCTGTGCTACATGGGCAGCGTGTCCAAGCTGCTCGCACCCGCGCTGCGGATCGGCTGGGTGGTGCCGCCGCCTCGCTACCGGGAGGGGCTGACCGACGCAAAACGCTTCACCGACCTGGGCAACGCCGTGCTGCCGCAGCTGGTGCTCGCCCGACTGATGGAGTCGGGCCAGCTGGAGCGGCATCTGCGGCTGCTGCGTGGCCGCCACACGCGCCGCCGCGACGCGATGATCAACGCCATCGCCGAACACCTGCCGGGCGCGGTCGTGCACGGCACGGCGGCCGGCCTGCATCTGACCGTCACATACTCGGCGGAGGTGCCTGACACCGAACTCGCCTCTGCCGCACTCGCCCGCGGCGTGAAGTGCCAGCCCCTGTCCTGGCACCGGCAGCTGCCCGGCCGCCCCGGCCTCGTCCTCGGCTACGCCGCCAGCCCGCCCGGTGCGATCGCCGAAGGGGTGATGGCGCTCGGCCAGGCGCTGCGCGAGCTGGCCTGACACCCTTGGACGGCAAGCAGGACCATGGCGGAGGTACCGCGGTCACCGAGAGTGCGGTAGTCCTCCGTTCCGGATGCCCGCGAGGGATATTCGCCGTGTGCGGCAAGCTCGGGACATGCTTCACTTCGGACTTGCCATGCGATGCCATGAGCTGAGCAGGACGAACCCACCGGCCGGAGCGAAGGGAAGCCCACCCGTGCCCCACGAAGTCGATCAGTCATTCCTGGCACTGCCGCTACGGGCCCTGGCCGACGCCGCGCTCGCACGCGCGCGTGCGCTCGGGGCCGAGCACGCGGACTTCCGGTTCGAGCGGGTGCGCAGTGCGTCCTGGCGGCTCCGGGACGCCAAGCCCGCCGGGTCGTCGGACACGACCGACCTGGGGTACGCGGTGCGGGTCGTGCACGGCGGGACCTGGGGGTTCGCCTCCGGTGTGGATCTGACGATGGACGCCGCCGCGAAGGTCGCCTCGCAGGCCGTGGCGATGGCCAAGCTGTCCGCGCAGGTCATCAAGGCCGCCGGGTCGGACGAGCGCGTGGAGCTGGCGGACGAGCCCGTGCACGCGGAGAAGACGTGGATCTCGTCGTACGAGATCGATCCGTTCACCGTCCCGGACGAGGAGAAGTCCGCGCTGCTGACGGACTGGAGCGCCCGGCTGCTCGCGGCCGACGGCGTCAACCATGTGGACGCCTCGCTGCTCACCGTGCACGAGAACAAGTTCTACGCGGACACCGCCGGGACCGTGACCACGCAGCAGCGCGTACGGCTGCATCCGTCGCTGACGGCCGTGTCCGTCGACGAGTCCAGCGGTGAGTTCGACTCCATGCGGACGCTGGCGCCGCCGGTCGGACGGGGCTGGGAGTATCTGACGGGCACCGGCTGGGACTGGGACGCCGAGCTGGCCGAGATCCCGGCGCTGCTCGCCGAGAAGATGCGGGCGCCGAGCGTCGAGGGGGGCGTGTACGACCTGGTCGTGGACCCGTCCAACCTCTGGCTGACCATCCACGAGTCCATCGGCCACGCCACCGAACTGGACCGCGCGCTCGGCTACGAGGCCGCGTACGCCGGTACCTCCTTCGCCACCTTCGACAAGCTCGGCAAGCTGAAGTACGGCTCCGAGCTGATGAACGTCACCGGCGACCGCACCGCCGAGCACGGCCTCGCGACCATCGGGTACGACGACGAGGGCGTCGAGGGGCAGTCCTGGGATCTCGTCAAGGACGGGACCCTGGTCGGCTACCAGCTCGACCGGCGCATCGCCAGGCTGACCGGTCTCGGCCGCTCCAACGGCTGCGCGTACGCCGACTCCCCCGACCATGTGCCGGTGCAGCGCATGGCCAATGTGTCGCTGCGGCCGGACCCGGCGGGGCTGTCCACCGAGGACCTGATCGGTGGCGTCGACCGCGGCATCTATGTCGTCGGGGACCGGTCGTGGTCCATCGACATGCAGAGGTACAACTTCCAGTTCACGGGGCAGCGGTTCTTCAAGATCGAGAACGGGCGGATCACCGGGCAGCTGCGGGACGTCGCGTA